>DASZXM010001119.1:0-6096 GCA_035546415.1 Pseudonocardiaceae bacterium | reverse complement strand
GGCGCTCGACGAGCTGGTCGACGGCCCGCCCGTGCCGGACTACGCGGTGTCCCTGCCCACCGACGCCGAGCGGATGCGCCAGGCCGTCGGCGTGCAGAACGTCTCCTACGCCGAGGACGCCGAACCGGAGACGTCCGGTGCGTTGCGCACCCTGACCGCCGGTGGCAGCTTCGCGTTCGCGGTCCACCGGGCCACCGGCGAACCCGCGGGCGCGGGCGTCTTCGCCGGACCCCAGCTGGGCCTGGTGGAGATCGCCGGCATCGGGGTCGCGCCCGAGCACCGGCGCCGTGGTGTGGCCAGGCTGGTCACCGAGGCGCTGACGGCCGAGGCGCTGCGCCGCGGCCACCAGCCGTTCCTCCAGGTGGAGAAGGACGAGCCGTTCCGGATCTACGAGCGGATCGGCTACCGGGTGATCGGGGAGATGGCCGACGCCCGGCTGGTCGCCGAGCGGTGATCACCGTCGGGCCGGCGCCGTCCTACTGTGATCGGCATGCCGCTGTTCTCGTTCGAGGGCGCCAGCCCGAAGGTCCACCCGTCCGCGTGGATCGCGCCGACGGCGACGCTGGTCGGTGACGTGACGGTCGAGGCGGACGCCTCGGTCTGGTACGGCGTGGTGCTGCGCGCCGACTTCGGCCCGATCGTGATCGGCGCCGGGGCTAACGTGCAGGACAACTCGGTGCTGCACGGCGGGCCGGACGGCTGCGTCGTCGGTCCCGGCGCGACGATCGGGCACCTGTGTGTCGTGCACGGCGCCACGATCGGCGCCGAGGCGCTGGTCGGCAACCACGCCACCATCCAGGACGGCGCGCACGTCGGCCCGCGCGCGCTGGTCGCCGCCGGTGCGACGGTCGCGCCGAACACCCGGGTGGACGCCGAGACCGTGCTGCTGGGCGACGCGGCGAAGCGCCGGGTGCCGATGACCGACGGCGCCCGGCAGTGGGTGGACACCAACCCGACGGTGTACCAGGACCTGGCGCACCGGCACCGGGACGGCACTGCTCCGATCGACTGAACACCGCCCACTACATCGGGTGTGGCGCACGTCACGGGGAGCTGTCCACCGCTGTGGACAACTCTGGGGACAACTTGTGGGCAGTGGATCAACCGCTGTGCACGCAGTCGGGACGCGGCAGGTTGATCAGGTTCACGGGTGTGGATCAGCGCCGGAACGGCCTGGGGATGGCGTGTGCCACCCGATCGATGCCGTTCACCCGATCACCGGCGACGCGCCCACCGGCCGTACCGTGGACGGTGTGGCGGTTCGGGTGCTCCTCGTGGACGACCACGAGGTCGTGCGGAGAGGGTTGCGCGACCTGCTGGGTGGCGAGCGGGACATCGACGTCGTCGGTGAGGCGGGCTCGGTCGCGGAGGCGGTCGTCGTCGCGAGCGCTGTCCGGCCCGACGTGGCGGTGGTGGACATCCGGCTGCCCGACGGCGACGGCGTCGAACTGTGCCGCAGGCTCCGCGCGGCCGACGGCCCGAAGTGCCTCGTCCTGACCGCCTTCGACGACGAGCAGGTGCTGGTCGATGCGATCGAGGCCGGGGTGTCCGGCTACCTCCTCAAACAGGTGCGCGGCCAGGACTTGGTGACGGCAGTCCGGGAGGTCGCGGCCGGCCGGTCGCTGCTGGACCCGAGGACGACGGCCCGGGTGCTGGAGCGGATGCGGCGGGGCAGCGAACCGGACGAGCTGGACTCGCTGACCGAACGGGAACGCCACGTGCTGGACCTCATCGGCGAGGGCCTGTCCAACCGGGAGATCGCGCAACGCCTGTTCCTGGCCGAGAAGACGGTGAAGAACTACGTGACGTCGGTCCTGGCCAAACTGGGCATGCAGCGCCGCGCCCAGGCCGTGGCGTTCGTGGTCCGGCGGCGCAACGCCCGGCTCTGATCAGCTCCGATCAGCGCTGATCGGCCGCCGTTCAGCTCTGGTCAGCGCGGCGCCGACCAGATCACCTCGGTGCCGGTGCTCGGTGAGGATCTGATCTCGAACCGGCCGCCCACGGCCGCCGCCCGGTCGGCGATGTTGCGCAGGCCGCGCTGCGACACGTCGGCCGGGATGCCGCAGCCGTTGTCCCGCACCGACAGCTCCAGCGTCTCGCCCGCGACCACCCGGACGTCCACCGTGCTGGCACCGGAGTGGCGGACGACGTTGGCCAGGGCCTCGCGCAGCGCGGCACGGGCGTTGTCGGCGACGGCCACCGGGATCGCGCTCGGGTCACCGGCCAGCGTCAGGGTCGGCGGGAAGCCCAGCAGTTCACCCGCGATGCCGACCTCGGCGCGCACCGAGTCGAACAGGTCGGCGTGCACGCCCGGTTCGGCGCTGCGCAGCCGGCCGACCGTGGCCCGGACCTCGCTGATCGTCTCGTCGAGCTGGTCGACGGCCTCGGCCAGCCGGGCTGCGTCCTTGCGGGCCAGGCGGCGGGACAGCCGCCTGCCCAGCACGTCGAGTTGGACGCCGGCCGCGTAGAGCCGCTGGATGATCACGTCGTGCAGGTCGCGCGCGATGCGTTCGCGCTCCTGGTAGATCGCCACGCGCTGCCGCGCGGTGGACCCCTCGGCGAGCAGCACGACCAGACCGGCCTGGTTGGCGAACGCGGTCAGCACGTCCACGGCCACCTGCGTGAACGGGGCCGCGCCACGGCGCCGGTAGACGGTCAGCACGCCCAGCCGGCGTTCGGCCGTGCCGAACGGGGCCGCGGCGAACGGACCGTAGCGGCGCAGCGCCTTGGGCACGAACGGCGCGGTGCGGGGGTCGGTGGTGAAGTCGTCGACGACGACCGGCACGCCGCTGCGCGCCACACGGGCCGCCGACGACCGGGCGGACAGCACCAGGCCGACCGGGTCCTCGTCGTCGGCCCGCTCGCCGTGGGCCGCCTCGACGGTGACGGTGCCGTCGTCACCGCGCGCCATGACCAGGCCGAGGTCGGCCTCGGCCAGATCGGTGGCGTTGCGCACGACCAGCCGCAGCACCTCGTCCGGGTCATCGGCGGTCAGCGCCGCGTGGGCGATCTCGGTCGACGCGTGCAACGTCCGGGTGGCGAGTGAGAGATCCATCAGCTCCAGCAAGGCTATGCCACCGCGCCCGTTCGCACCGGCACCGCGACAGTGCCGTCCGCCACGGTCCTGTCGGACAGAGCACCGTCCGACAAGGTGCCGTCCGCCACGGTCACCACCCGGGTGGCGCCCAGCGCGTCGTCGGCGCGGTGGGTCACGTGCACGACCGTCTTCCCGGCGAACGCGGCCCGGGCGCCGGCGAGCGCGCGGCGCGCGGTGACCGCGTCGAGGTGCGCCGTCGGCTCGTCCAGCAGGACCAGGTCGGCGTGCTTCGCGCGCAGGACGGTGCGGGCCAGCGCCAGCCGCTGTGCCTCGCCGCCGGACACCCCGGCGCCGCCGGGGCCCAGTTTCCGGTCCAGCCGGTCGGTCCAGTCGTCCAGGGCGACGGCGCGCAGCGCGGCCCGCAGCGTGTCGTCGTCGGCGCCGGGATCGCCCAGGCGCAGGTTCTCCCGGATCGTCGTCGCCGACAGGTACGGCTCCGGCGGGCACCACGCGACCGTGGCCGGCAGCCGCACCCGCCCGGCGGCCGGCCGCAGGAAACCGAGCAGCAGCGCCAACAGCGTCGACTTGCCGGCGCCGGAGGCGCCCATCACGGCCGTCTCGGTGCCCGGCGTGACGTGCAGCGTGACGTGCCGCAGCGCGGGCGCCGTGGCGTCCGGCCAGCAGACCGTGACGTCGTCCAGCGCCAGTTCGCCGTCGGCCGTGGCCATGGGCCGCGCCGGCTCAACCCGGACCGGGACCGTGGGCCGCGCCGGCTCACCCTCGCCGATGCGGCCGGCGGCCGCGCGCAGCGGGTCGAGGTGGCGCAGGGCGGGCCCGAGCCCGTCGACCGTCGCGGCCATCGCCAGCGGCACCAGCGCCAGAACGGCGGCCAGCACGGGGTTGACGTGGCCGATCGCCAGCCACGTGCTGGCCAGCGCCGCGCCGCCCAGCGCGCCGGTCGCGATGCCGGTGGCCAGGCCCGCCCCCCATGCCTGGCGGCGGGCGGTGCGGGTGAGGCGGGTGTCCAGGTCGGCGAGCTCGGCCCTGCGGATCGTGTGGGCGCCGTTGGCGATCAGGTCGGCGGCGCCCTCCAACAGGGCGAGCACGGCACCGGTGACCCGGCGGCGGTCGTCGGCCATCACCCGCGTCGCCCGGCGTTCGGCCAGCAGGCCGGCGACCGGACCGGCGACGCCGGCGATCACCAGGCCCACGGCCAGGGCGAGGCCGGCAGCGGGCAGCAGCGCGGTCTGCAGGGCCACCGCGCCCGCCGCGACGACGACCGCGGCCAGCGGCGGGGTGAGCACCCGGGGCACCAGGTCGCGGACCGTGTCGACATCGTCGACGAAACGGCGCAGGTCGGCCGTGCGGGTCGGGTGCAGCGACCGCCACAGCCGCACGCGCAGCCGCCCGGCCAGCCGGAACGCGGCGTCGTGCGTGACGAGACGTTCGGCGTAGCGCAGGGCCCCTTTGCCCAGACCGAACGCGCGGACCGCGATCACCGCGACGGTGAGCACGACGATCGACGGGTGGCCGGCGGCCGTGGCGATCAGCCACGCCGCCGTCGCGGTGAGCGCGACGGCACACCCCAGCGCGAGCGCTCCCAGCAGCGCGCCGGCCAGCAGCTTCGCGTCCACCAGGTGCCGCAGGCGCGGTGCGCCGACAGGAGCGTGGTGGGACGTGTGCCGGACCGGCTCGGCCGGCGCGGCCGGTGCCTCGGTGACGGTCGTGTGGGTCGCCATCAGGACGGCGGCACCCCGCTCGGCCGCCCGGGTGATCGCGGCCGTGACGGCCGCCGCCGTCGCGTCGTCCACGTGTGCGGTCGGCTCGTCGAGCAGCAGCAGCCAGGCGCCGTGCCCCAGCCGCAGCAGTGCGCGGGCCAGCGCGACACGCTGCCGTTCACCCGAGGACAGCCCGGTGATCTCCCGGCGCAGCAGGTGTGCCGCGGCGGCGTCGGTGGCCACTGCGGACAGTTCCGCGTCGGTCGCGTCGGGTGCGGCGGTGCGGAGTTCGGCGTCGACCGTGCCGGCCGAGAACCGGGGGCGCTGCGGCAGCCACGCGACCTGCCGGCGCCACTCGTCCAAATCCACTGTGGACAGATCGATGCCGTCGACGCGCACCGAGCCGGACGTGGCCGCCGTGAAGCCCAGCAGCACCGCGAACGTCGTGGACTTGCCGCTGCCGCTGGGCGAGTCGAGCCGGGTGATCTCACCCGGCCGGACCCGCACGGTCAGGCCGTCCGGCGCGGTGCGGTCGCCCCGGCTCACCCGCAGCCCGGTGATGTCGAGCTGGTGCCGAAGTCCATCCGGCCGCACCCCTTTCGGGACCGGATGTCCTTCGGCACCAACAACCATGGCCACCCGTCGCACGGCTTCCAGGCCGTCCTCGCTGGCGTGGAACGCGGCGCCCGCGGCACGCAGCGGCAGGTAGCACTCCGGTGCGAGGATCAGCACGAGCAGCGCCGTGCCGAGGCCGACGTCGGCGGCCAGCAGCCGGAGTCCGATGTCCACCGCGACGAGCGCGACGGACAGGGTGGCGATCAGATCGAGGGCGAACGCGGACAGGAACGCGACGCGCAGCGTCTTCCCGGCGGCCCTGCGGTGCCGTTCGGACAGCTCGTGCACCGCCCGCTCCTGCGCGGCGGCCCGGCCGAACGCGGTGAGCACCGGTAGCGCCCGCAGCAGTTCCAGCAGGTGGGTCGCCAGGCGTGCGCCTGCGTCGGCCGCCGCGGCGACCCGGGTCCGGGTGAACCGGCCGATCAGCGCGGCGAACAGCGGGATCAGTGGCACGGTGAGCGCGACGATCACCGCCGACCGCCAGTCGGCCAGCAGGATCACCAGGCCCACCAGGGGAACCGTGACGACGGCACCGACCAGGGCGGGCAGGAACCGGGTGAAGTAGTCGTCCAGGGAGTCCAGCCCGCGGGTGGCCAGCGCGGTCAGCTCGGCCGGGTGCCGGTCGTCGATCCATTCCGGTCCGCGGGCCAGGGCGGCGTCCAGCAGCCGGGCACGCAGCTCCTCCCGAGCGCCGGCCGCCGCCCGCGCGGTGACCGTCCGGTTGGC
>DASZXM010001118.1:0-2663 GCA_035546415.1 Pseudonocardiaceae bacterium | reverse complement strand
GTACGCGGACCGCCCGTTCTGGCTGCGCGTCTCGGTGGCGTCGGCCGGCCCGGTGGAGCCGGGTCTCGTCGAACTGCTCGCCGCCACGGCGGGCGGCGCCGCGGCGTGCCGCGCGGCACCGGGCGACGTGGATGCCTTGTGGCGCAACATGGCAGCGCTGAACCGGGACTGGCTGGACGACACCTACCGGCAGGGCGCGCCGCCGGGCGAACTGGGCGAGACCGAACGGAACGTGTCCAGCCTCGTCGACGTCACCGAGGCGCTGGCCGCGTTCCGCCTGCCGTACGAGACAGCCGACCGGCAGCCGCTCTTCACCGCGAAGGATCGACCCATGCCCGAACCGGACCCCGTCGTCACGGCAGGCCCGAACCGCACGAAGGTCTTCATCTCCTACGTCCGCGAGGACGTCGAGCAGGTCGACGCGCTGGCCGATGCCTTGCGCGCCGCGGGCTACGACGTGTGGATCGACCACGTGAGCCTGCGGCCGGGCATGCGCTGGAAGACGGTGATCCGCGACGCGATCAACGACGGCCACTACTTCATCGCGTGCTTCTCGCCCCGCTACTGGAAGCTCCAGTCGTTCATGAACGAAGAACTGATCGTGGCGGTGGAGCGGCTGCGCCTGATGCCGCGCAGCCGCCAGTGGTTCATCCCGGTGGTCCTGGAACGGACCGACCTGCCCGACTACGCGATCGGCCCGAACGAGACGCTGGCGGACCTGCAGTACGTGGACATGTCCGCGGACTGGCGGGCCGGTGTCGACGCGATCACCACGACGCTCCGACCACCGGCCTGACCACTACTCGTGCAGCCGTGCCCGCACGGCGTGCGCGTCCACGCCCAACCGGGCCAGCAGCGCGGCGGCCGGGTCCGGTGGTGTGCGGTCCAACAGCGCGGACACCATGTCCCGCATCGTCGGTCGCCTGCGCTTGCGCCCGGACGTGATCGAGCGCAGCAGCACCGCCCGCGCGCCCGACGTCAATGCCTGCCGGCGGCCCAGCGGCAGCCGCCCGGTCAGCCGCAGCCCGCCGACGTCCAACCCGACGGCGGCCAACGCCTCCCGGTCCAGCTCCTCCAGAGCCCGGTGGGCATCCGCCAACTCCACCCCGAAGGCTGACGCCGCAACGGGTTCGTGCAGCATCCCGAGCAGCAGGTGCTCGGTGCCGATCCGCCGGTCACCGCGCCGCCGCGCCTCCGCCAGCGCCGCCTTGAGCACCGGCCCCCGTGCGTCGTCCACGGCCGCCTCACTTCCCGTACTTCGCGTGCACCGACTGCCGGGACACGCCCAGCGCGTCCCCGATCTGCTCCCATGACCAGCCCTGTTCCCGGGCCCTGGCCACCGCGGCCGCCTCGACCTGTTCGGCGAGCCGGTGCAGCGCGCCAACCGCACGCAAGCCCATGGCGGGGTCGTGCGACCGGATGCGGTCGGTAAGTTCGCCCAGCTCCACTACGTCAGTTTGGGTTGACAGCCGCCACTTGTCAACCCAAACTGACAACCATGAGCGATGACGTGGTGATCGTGGGCGCTGGCCCGAACGGCCTGATGCTGGCCGCCGAGCTGGCGCTGGCCGGCATCCGGCCCACCGTCCTGGAACGCCTCCCCGAACCCAGCCCGCTGCCCAAGTCCAACGGGCTGGTCGGTGAGGTCGTGCGGCTGTTGGAGTACCGGGGCGTGCTGAAGGACTTCGCGCGCGGCGCCACCCACGTCGGGCCGGTGCCGAGCTTCCGCTTCGGCCCGCTGTCCCTTGACCTGACGCGCACCAACAGCCAGCTGCTCATCCTTCCCGTCCAGCAGCAGCGCCTGGAACAGCTGCTCACCGAACGCGCACGGCAACTCGGCGTCCGCATCGAACGCGACCGGGAACTCGTCGACCTCACCCAGGACGCCGACGGCGTCACGCTCGACATCGCCGGACAGGCCACACGGACCACCCGCTACCTGGTCGGCTGCGACGGTGCCCGCAGCGTCGTCCGCAAGCGGGCCGGCATCGGGTTCCCCGGCTACACCAGCACCGAGGTGAGCCGGATCGGCCGGGTGACGCTCCCGGGCGCGCGCCACGCGGGCCGTGACGAGGCCGAGGTCCCCGGCTTCGGGCGGCTCAAGCTGTTCCAGCCGACCCGCACCGCACACGGCTCCTACAGCGCCGCTCCACTGTCCCAACTGGACAAGAGCGCGCCGCCGGACGTGTACATCATCAGCACGCACGAGCCCGGCACCGAACCCGACACCCCGATGACCCTGGACGAACTGCGGGCCAGTGTCCGCCGCGTCCTGGGCGCCGACCTGGACATGCGCGACCCGCAGTGGCTGACCAGGACGGTCGGCAACAGCCGCCTTGCCGACCGGTTCCGCGTCGGACGGGTGTTCCTGGCCGGTGACGCCGCCCACCTGTTCAGCGCGGGCGGCACCGGCCTGAACAGCGGCATGCTCGACGCCGCCAACCTGGCCTGGAAACTGGCCGCCGAACTACAGGGCTGGGCCCCGCCCGCGCTCCTGGACACCTACCACACCGAACGCCACGCGGCCGGCCACCGCACCCTGATGACCACCCGCGCCCAACACGCCCTGTCCGGCGCGGGCGAGGACACGGCCGCGCTGCGTGACCTGGTCACCGAACTCCTCACCTACTCCGAACCCCTCAACCACGTGGCGGCGCTGGTCA
>DASZXM010001117.1:0-1995 GCA_035546415.1 Pseudonocardiaceae bacterium | reverse complement strand
CGGCCCGGGCGCGGCTACTTCTTCGAGCCGGCGATCATTACCGACGTGCCCGCCGACGCGCGCATCTGGACCGACGAGCCGTTCGGCCCGGTGCTGCCGGTCGAGCCGTTCGACGACGTGGACACGGCGGTCGCGCGGGCCAACGGCACCGAGTTCGGACTGTCCGCGTTCCTGTTCACCCGCGACCTGGACACGGCGCTGACCGTGAGCGACCAGCTGGACGCTGGCATGGTGGGCGTGAACAACCTCGTCATCGCCACGGCCGAGGCGCCGGCGGGCGGGGTGAAGGTGTCCGGCTTCGGCCGTGAGGGCGGTGCCGAGGCGC
This sequence comes from Pseudonocardiaceae bacterium, assembly GCA_035546415.1. GTDB lineage: Bacteria > Actinomycetota > Actinomycetes > Mycobacteriales > Pseudonocardiaceae > DATEPR01. The sequence goes on along the minus strand of DASZXM010001117.1, from coordinate 1,670 downwards.
TGGCCGACTACACGGTGACCAAATACGTCAACATCCGACTGCAGGAGTCCGCATGAAGATCGTCTCGGTGACCGCCCGCGTGCTGCGGGCCCGCCCGGAGCACGGTGTCGTGTTCGCCGCCGGCAACTACCCGGAGTTCTCCGCGGTGCTGGTGCAGGTGGACACCGACGAGGGCGTCACCGGGTACGGCGAGGCGATCGCCAGGGCCGGTGGCGAGGTGGCCAGGGCAGCCGTCGAGTCGCTGCTCGGGCCGGCGATCGTCGGCCAGGACCCGGCCAACATCGAGGGTCTGTACCGGTCGATGATCGCGCTGCTGCGCAGGTTCGGCCACGACGGTGGGGTGGTCGTGGAGGCGATCAGCGGCGTCGACACGGCGCTGTGGGACATCGCCGGCAAGGTCGCCGGCAAACCGATCCGGGATCTGCTCTACGGGGCGGGCAGGCGGACGGTGCCGGTGTACGCGTCGTCGGTGTACCTGGACGACACGGACGTGATGATCGCCCAGACCCGTGACCAGATCGCCGCCGGCCACACCACGGTGAAGCTGAAGGCCGGGCACGCCGCGGACGCCGGCGGCAAGTACGCCGACGTGGCGAAGCTGGCCGCGATCCGGGACGCGGTCGGGCCCGACGTCGCCCTGGGCGTGGACGCGAACAGCGCCTACGACGCCGCGGACGCGGTGTGGGTGGCGCGGCGCCTGGAGGACCTGGACATGTGCTTCTTCGAGGAGCCCGTGCACCCGGACGACGTGGACGGCTACGCCCGGGTGCGCGCGCGGACGGCGATCCCGCTGGCCGGCGGCGAGACGTTCTTCCTGCTGTACAAGTTCGACGAATTCCTGCGCCGCGGCCTGCTCGATGTCGTGCAACCGGACCTGGGTCGCTGCGGCGGCATCACCGGCGCCCGCCAGGTGGCCACCCTCACCCAGGCCCGCCGGATGCGGTTCGCACCGCACACCGGCTTCTCCGGTGGCGTCAGCCACCTGGCGGCGCTCCAGACAGCGGCGGCAGCCGCCGAACTGTGGCTGCTGGAGTACATGTTCATCGACAACCCGCTGCGTGACATCTTCGTCGGCGGCTACCCGAAGCCGCACGACGGCGTCATCGACGTCCCGGACGGCCCGGGTCTGGGACTGGAGCTGGATTTCGATCTGGTGGACAAGTTCACCGTCTGATCAGAACCGTTCGATCCACCCCAGGCCGGCCGCGGTGTCGGCCCGGGGTCGGTACTCGGCGGCCAGCACGCCGGTGTAGCCGTTGGCTTCCAGGGCGGTGAAGACCGCCGGGAAGTCGACCGCGCCGGTGCCCGGTTCGTTGCGACCCGGGGCGTCGGCCAGTTGCACGTGGCCGATCCGACTGCCGTGCTTCTCGATGCACGCCACCAGGTTCTCGTCGTTGCTGGCCAGGTGGAAGGTGTCGAACAGCAGCGCGACACCCGGGCCGGTCCTGTCCAGTACCGCGGCCACCCCATCACAGGTCGCCAGGGGATAGGCGCCGTTCTGGCCGTCCGCCAACGCTTCCAGCAGGATCGTCGCCGAGTCGGGCAGCGCGTCGCGGGCCGTGCGCAGGTTGCGCAGGGCGCACGCGTCCTGGTCCTCCGGCGTGACACCGTCCCGCCGCTGCCCGTACAGCGCGTTGAACACCGGGCATCCGGTCCGGTCGTGGACACGT
>DASZXM010001116.1:0-3114 GCA_035546415.1 Pseudonocardiaceae bacterium | reverse complement strand
GTTGCCGATCGGGAACCTGATCGGCACGCCGCCCGTGTCCCCGTCGCGGTGGCATTCCCAGGCCGTCACGCCGATCGCCGCCTCCGTCGGGCCGTACAGGTTGTGCAGCCGCGTGGTGGGCAGTGCGTCCAGGAACCGGTTGCGCAGGCTCCGGGACAGTGCCTCACCGCCGGCGATGACGTGCCGCAGGCTCGTGCACCGGTCGGCTCCCGGTTCCCGCAGGAACATGTCCAGCATCGACGGCACGAAGTCGGCGAACGTGATCCCCTCGGCCCGGATGACGTCGACCAGGTAGCGGCTGTCGCGGTGTCCGTCGGGTCGGGCCAGCACCAGGGTCGCCCCGGTCATCAGCGGCCAGAAGAACTCCCACACCGACGTGTCGAACGTGAACGGCGACTTCTGCAGCACACGGTCACCGGGGCCGAGGCGGAACCGCTCGGTCATCCATGTCAGTCGGTTGTGGACGGCGGCCCTGACGTTCACCACGCCCTTGGGCGTGCCGGTGGACCCCGACGTGTAGAGGATGTAGACCGCGTCCTCGCCGTCGACCTGAACGTCCGGGTCGTGCGCCGGCTCCGCCGCCGCGTCGATGTCCGACCGGGTGAGTACGATCGCTGCGCCGGTGTCGGTGACCATCGCGGCGCGCCGGGACGCGGGCAGGTCGGGGTCGAGTGGAACGTAGGCACCGCCGGTCTTCCAGACCGCCAGGACCGCGATCACCAGTTCGACGCAGCGCCGCATGCTGATCCCGACCACGGTCTCGCGGCCGACGCCCTGCCGGATCAGCCGATGCGCCAACTGGTTGGCCCTGCGGTCGAGATCGGCGTAGCTGACGTCCGCGCCGTCGAACCGCACCGCGGGCGCGTCCGGAGTCAGCCGCGCCCGCTCGGTGACGAGCTGGTGCGCCCACCGCCGGTCGGTCTGCTCCGTGACGGGGCCGGTGCTCGCGGCCAGGGCGGCGCGGCGTTCCTCGGCGTCCATCAGCGGCAGCCCGCTCACCGGCCGCGCGGGGCCGGCGACCGCCTCGGTCAGCAACCGGCGCAGCATGCCGACCATGCGTTCGGCCGTGTCCCGGTCGAACAGGTCGCACGCGTAGTTCAGTTCGCCGACCAGACCGGCGGGCCGGCCATCGGCGTCGGACAGCTCCACGAACTGGAAGCTCAGGTCGAACTTTGCCGAGCCGGACCCGACCGACACCCGCCGGAGCTGGACGCCTTCCAGGTCCAGGCCCGGCGAACGACCGACCTGCAACGCGACCATCACCTGGAACAGCGGATGGCGGCCGGGCAGCCGGGTCGGGTTGAGCGCCTCCACGATCCGTTCGAACGGCACGTCCTGGTGACTGAACGCGGACAGGTCCTGCTCCCGCACCCGGTCGAGCACCTGCTCGAACGTTGGATCGCCGGACAGGTCGGCGCGCAGCACCAGCGTGTCGACGAAGAACCCGACGAGATCGTCCAGCGCCTCGTCCACCCGTCCGGCCGACGGCCAGCCCAGGGGGATGTCCACCCCCGCGCCCAGCCGGAACAACAGAGCCGCCACGGCCGACTGCACCACCATGAACAGGCTGGCGGTGTGCCGGCGGGCCAACGCCGTCATCGCCCGGTGCACCTCGGCCGGCACCGACAGCGGCACCGACTCGCCCCGGTACGTCCCGGTCGGCGGCCGGGGCCGGTCGGTCGGCAGCGCCAGGTGATCGGGCACGCCCGCCAACAGACCGGTCCAGTAGGCCAGCTGCGACTCGGCGAGCTTCACTGACTCCCGTTGCCACAGCGCGAAGTCCGCGTACTGCACGGGCAGTTCTGTCCACCCCGGAGCGTGACCGGTACGCCGTGCCTGGTAGGCGTCGCCGAAGTCCCGCATCAGGGGCTCCATGGACGACCCGTCGGCAGCGATGTGGTGCAGCACCAACGCCAGCACGTGCTCGTCCGGCGCGACGCGCAGCAGGTGGGCGCGCAGCGGAATGTCGACGGTCAGGTCGAACGCGGTGCGGATGATCCGCTCCAGCGTCCGGTCCAGCTCGTCCCGCGGCACGGACTCGCGGACCAGCAGTGGGCCGAGTTCGGCCATCGGCACGACCCGTTGCCTGGGCTGCCCGTCCAGCAGCGGGAACACGGTGCGCAGCGACTCGTGGCGCCGCACGATGTCGGTGACGGCCTCGTGCAGCGCGGCGACGTCCAGATCGCCGGTCAACTGCCGGATCACCGGGATGTGGTAGGCGGAGTCGTTCGTCCGCAGCTGCGCCGTCAGCCACAACCGTTGCTGCGGGTAGGACAGCGGCACCAGAGCCGGGCGGACCTGGCGGCGCAGCACCGCCCGGGTCCCGCGCCGCAGCACGGCGACCCGCTTCGCCAGCTCGGCCAGTGTCGACGTCTCGAACAGGTCGCGGACCGGCAGTTCCACGTCGAGCACCGACCGGACCCGGTTCACCAGCTGCGTGGCCAACAACGAGTGACCGCCCAAATGGTAGAACTCGTCGTGCCGGCCGACGCGCGGCACGTCCAGGATCTGTTCCCACAGCCGCGCCAACGTCTGCTCCACGGCACCGACCGGGGCCTCGTACCGCCGTCCGGGGGCGTCGTCGCCAGGATCGGGCAGGGCCGCCCGGTCGATCTTGCCGTTCGGCGTGACCGGCAGGGCGTCCAGGACGACGAACACCGCCGGCACCAGGTGGTCGGGCACCAGCGCGGCCATCTCCCGGCGCAGCTGTCCGGTGTCCAGGTCCGCCGTCCCGTGCGGCGTGAGGTAGGCGACCAGCCTGCGGTCCACACCCTCGCCGTGCACGGTCGCCACCGCGTTGCCCACCCCGGCCAGTGTCGACAGCGCGGCCTCGACCTCACCCAGCTCGATCCGCACGCCGCGGATCTTCACCTGCCCGTCGACCCGGCCGACGAACTCCAACTGGCCGTCGGTGCGCCTGCGCACCACGTCCCCGGTGCGGTACATGCGTTCCCCGGCGGCACCGAACGGGTCCGCGACGAAGCGCTGCGCGGTCAGTCCGGTGCGGCCCAGGTAGCCGCGCGCCAGGCCGGCGCCGGCCAGGTACAGCTCGCCGGGCACGTCGTCCGGTTGCGGCCGCAGCAGATCGTCGAGCACGTACGCCCGCACGTTGCT
>DASZXM010001115.1:0-3073 GCA_035546415.1 Pseudonocardiaceae bacterium | reverse complement strand
CTTCGTGCGCAACGGCATCGACGTCCGCTTCGACCTGGTCCCCGGCGTGGCACACCAGGGCAGCCGGGTGATCCCGGTGGTGCAGGACTTCTTCGGTGGCCTCCTGCGCCGGGTCGACTCACGGCAGGGCGGCTGACGTGCCATGGGTGATTTCATCCACTCGTTCTTCGACATCCACCAGATCCTGGCGATCCTGCCCACGCTGCTGGGCGAGGGCCTGCGCAACACGCTGATCATCGCGTCCCTGTCGCTGGTCCTGGGGCTGGTGGTCGGGCTCGGGCTGGCGATGCTGCTGATCTCCACCCGGTGGTGGTGGCGGGCGCCGGCCCGGATCTACGTGGACGTGTTCCGCGGCCTGCCGGCGATCGTGACCGTCAGCATCATCGGCATCGGCCTGCCGTCGGCCGGCGTGAAGCTGTTCGGGCAGTCGCCGACCGGCTACGCGATCCTCGCGGTCGGCCTGATCAATGCCGCGTACATCGCGGAGATCTTCCGCTCCGGCATCCAGAGCGTGCCGACCGGGCAGACCGAGGCCGGCCGCAGCCTGGGCATGAGCCACATGACCACGCTGCTGCTGATCGTGGTGCCGCAGGGTATCCGCAACGTGCTGCCGGCGCTGGCCAACCAGTTCATCGTGGCGGTCAAGGAGAGTTCGCTGGTGTACCTGCTCGGGCTGGCCGTCGGCGAGCGCGAGCTGTACTTCATCGCCCAGCAGGCGCAGGCGACCACCTACAACTCGTCGCCGTTCGTGGCGGCCGGCCTGGTGTACATCTGCCTGACCGTTCCGCTGACCCACCTGGTCAACTGGTTCGACCGCAGGCTGCGGGACGGCAAGCGGCCGGTCGTCGAGCCGGACGCGGCGGAACAGCTGTCGATCGGAGTCGGAGCATGACGGCCGCCATCGAACTGGAGGACGTCCGCAAGTCCTTCGGCCGGGTCGAGGTGTTGCGCGGGGTGTCGGCGACGGTGGCACGCGGTGAGACGGTGTGCCTGATCGGCGCGTCCGGTTCGGGCAAGTCGACGCTGCTGCGCTGCGTGAACCTGCTGTCCCCGCCCACATCCGGGCGGATCAGCCTGCACGGCGAGGCGATCACCGACCCGAAGGTCGACCTGAACGCGGTGCGGTCACGCACCGGGATGGTGTTCCAGCACTTCAACCTGTTCCACCACATGACGGCGCTGGACAACATCACGATCGCCCTGCGCCGGGTGCGGAAGATGTCCCGGGCACAGGCCGAGGAACACGCGATGCGGCACCTGGAGAAGGTCGGCCTGCGGTCGTTGGCCCGGTCCCGGCCGGGCAACCTGTCGGGTGGCCAGCAGCAGCGGGTGGCGATCGCCCGGTCGCTGGCGATGGAACCGGACATCATGCTGTTCGACGAGGCCACCTCCGCCCTGGACCCGGAGCTGGTCAAGGGCGTGCTGGACATCATGCGCGACCTGGCCCGCACGGCCGGGATGACGATGCTGGTCGTGACACATGAGATGAACTTCGCCCGTGAGGTGGCCGACCGGGTGCTGTTCATGGACCGGGGCGTGATCGCCGAGGAGGGGCCGGCCCGGCAGCTGTTGGCCGAGCCGAGCACGGACCGGCTGCGCACGTTCCTGTCCCAGGTGCTCTGACCTACCGGAGGATGTCCTCGCAGGGCAGCAGGTAGTCGCGGGGTTCGCCGGCCACCAGCCGGAACGGCCGGTCGTGGCCGGGGAAGACCAGGTCGGCCCGGTCCCGGACCAGCCGCATCGAGCGGGCCGCCGCCTCCTCGTCGACCGCCGTCGTCGGCCGGTCGCGGCGCATCGCCCGGGTCGAGGGCACCGCGTCCCCGGTCAGCAGGGCCGTTCCGGCCGCCGTGCGGACCGTCAGGCCGATCGAACCGGCCGTGTGACCGGGCAGGCCGGTGACGGTCACGCCCGGCGCGACGAGCAGGCCGTCCCGCGCCTCCCGGACCCGCAGCCCGGCCAGGATCGCCGCCGACCAGGGAGGTGTGACCGGGTCGTCCTGCGGCGCGTGGGACAGCCGGGCGCTCTCGGCCGGGTGGACCAGGACGTCGGCGTGGCCGAAGAGGTCCGCGTTCTGGATGTGGTCCCAGTGGCCGTGCGAGAGCACCAGCGTGTCGACGTCGCCGACGTCGTAGCCGTGTCGGGCCAGTGCCCAGCGCAGGGCTCGCCGCCGGCCGACATGGCCGCAGTCGAACAGGATGCGCCGCTCGGCCACCCGCACCAGGTACACCGCGCCGAAGCCGATGCTGCCCTGATCGGACGCGACACCGTAGCCGCACAGCAGCGTGTCGACGATCGGCTCGGTCACCGGTCACCTCGCAGGAATCGGCGGAACACGAACGGCAGGACGCCGCCCTCCGTGTAGTAGTCGATCTCGCGTTGAGTGTCCAATCGGGACGTAGCCGGGAACTCGAACGCGGGACGGCCGGCCGGCTTCACCCGGACGGTGACCTGCGGACCGGGCACCCCGATGATGTCGAACGTCTCCGTTCCGGTGATGCCGAGCGACTCGGCACCGCTGCCGGCCGGGAACTCCAGCGGCAGCACGCCCAGCTGCACCAGGTTCGAGCGGTGGATGCGTTCGAACGACTCGGCGAGCACCACCTTGACACCCAGCAGCGCGGTCGCCTTCGCCGCCCAGTCGCGGGACGACCCGGTTCCGTATTCCTTGCCGGCGATCACCAGCAACGGAGTGCCGGCCAGCGACCGCGCCACCTCGTAGACCGGCGTGTCGGTCGGGATGCGGTTGTGCAGGCGCGGGTTGGCGAAGCCGCCGCGGACCATCACCTCGAAGTTTCCACGTCGGGAGGCGTACGTGTTCAGGTCGGTCTCGCCCTGCTCGGCCAGGTAGCGGCCGGCCGGGCTGCCCGGTGGGATGCGGCCGGCCGGGCTGATGTGGTCGGTGGTGACCGAGTCACCCAGCAGCAACAGGGCCTTCGCGTCCCGCAGGTCCCCGACCGACGGTGCGGCCGGCGGTACGTCGTCCAGGAACGGCGGTCGCCGCAGGTAGGTCGAGTCGGCCGGCCAGTCGAACAGGTCGCCGCCCGGGGCCGGCACGGCCGCCCAGCGCTGGTCG
>DASZXM010001114.1:0-8192 GCA_035546415.1 Pseudonocardiaceae bacterium | reverse complement strand
TCGAGGCGACGAAGGCGACCGACCCGGACCCGGGTGGCGAGAGCGACCCGAACGCCGGTGACGGCGCCGAGGACCAGTTCGCCGACTACCAGAAGTCGTTCGACTCCAGCATCAGCGTCAACGGGACGTCGGACGTGTGGACCCAGCCGATCGCCGGCAACTTCCACCAGCTGCAGGAACTGAAGGCCAAGCACCCGAACCTGAAGATCCTGCTGTCCATCGGCGGCTGGACCTACTCGAAGTACTTCTCCGACGCGGCCGCGTCGTCCGCGTCCCGGCAGAAGTTCGTCAGCTCCTGCGTCGACATGTTCATCAAGGGCAACATCCCGGCGTCCGGCGGCTACGGCGGCCCCGGGACGGCGGCCGGCATCTTCGACGGCTTCGACATCGACTGGGAGTACCCGGGGTCGTCCGGCGGGCACGTCGGCAACCACTACAGCGCGGCCGACACGGCGAACTACACCGCGCTACTGGCCGAGTTCCGCAACGAGCTGAACGCCCAGGGCTCCGCGGACGGCAAGACGTACTACCTGACCGCGGCCCTGCCCGCCGGCCAGGACAAGATCAACAAGATTCAGACCGACCAGATCGCCCAGTACCTGAACTTCGGCGACCTGATGACGTACGACATGCACGGCGGTTTCGAGCCGACGGGTCCGACGAACTTCGCCGACCCGCTGTACCAGTCGCCCAACGACCCGTCCGCGCCGGTCGCGCCGGGCACCGAGAAGTACGCCACGGACAACGCGGTGAAGGCGTGGACCCAGGGTGACCCGGCGTACGGCATCGCAGGCGGCTTCCCGGCCAGCAAGCTCACCCTCGGCATCCCGTTCTACTACCGCGGATGGACGGGTGTGCCGGCCGGCAGCAACCACGGGCTGTACCAGACGGCCAGCGGGCCCGCGCCGGGCGCCGCGGACAGCGGGAACGTGCCGGGCATCCAGATGTACAAGGAGCTGTCCGGCATCGTGAACAACTCCGCGGACACCTACTGGGACCCGCTGTCCGAGTCGGCGTACTTCTACTCGGGCAACACGTTCTGGACGGGTGAGTCGGCGCAGTCGATCAAGGCACGCACCGACTACGTGCACTGCACCGGCATGGCCGGCACGATGATGTTCTCCATGTACGACCTGGACGATCCGGCGAACACGCTGTTCAACGACGTCGTGAACGACCTGGCCGGGAGCACGTCCGGTTGCTCGGCACCGCCGACGACCACAACGACCACCACGACGACGACCACCACCACCACCACTCCCCCGACGACAACGACGACCACGACCACCACCACGCCTCCCGGTGGTGGCGGCGGCTCGTGTGCCGGCGTGAGCGCCTGGAACTCCACGACGGCCTACAACGGTGGCGCGAAGGTCACCTACAACGGCCACCTGTGGACCGCGAAATGGTGGACCTACAACGACACCCCGGGCGGTCCCGCCGGGGTGTGGACCGACAACGGGGCCTGTTGACGTAGTCGACCGACACCGCACGACCGGAAGGAGGGACCCAGACTCGCGCGTCACGCAGGAAGGGCCGGGCACCGTCGCCCGGCCCTTCCACTATTTCAGCAGCAGGATGCGCAGCCGCCGGCCGGCGAAGAAGCCCCCGACGGCGATCATCGCCACGAAGTAGGAGGCATGCGCGAGCAGCCCGATGTCCACCACGCCGGTGGTGAGCGAGCGCATCATCTCGATCCCGTGGTACAGCGGGAAACACTCCACGACGGTGCGCAGCCACCCCGGGTAGACCGTGATCGGGTAGAACGTGGTGGAGAAGAAGAACATCGGCAGCACGACCAGGTTCACCAGGTCGAAGTCCTGCCAGGAGCGCAGGACCGTGCTCACCGCCATGCCGACCGACGCGAACGCCAGCGAGATCAGCAGCGCGGCCGGCAACGCCAGCAGCCCCCACGGCGTCGTGATCAGGCCCATCGCCGCCATCACGGCGAGGAAACCCGCCGCGTAGAGCCCGCCGCGCAGCACCGCCCAGCTGATCTCACCGATCGCCACGTCCACCGGCCCGAGCGGCGTGGCCAGCATCGAGTCGTACAGCTTCACGTACTTCAGCTTGTGGAAGATGTTGAACGTCGCGTCGAACACCGCGCCGTTCATCGCCGACGACGCGAGCAGCGCCGGCGCCACGAACGCGGTGTACGTGACCGAGGCGCCGCCGGGACCCGTGACGTGTTCGACCAGCTTGCCGAAGCCGACACCGAGGGCGAACAGGTAGAACACCGGCTCGAAGAACCCGGAGAGCACGGCCAACCAGGTACGCCGGTTGGCCAGCAGGGCGCGCTGCACGAGGACGCGGGCCCGGCCGACGTAGAGACCGGTCGGCAGTACGCGCAGCAGCAGGCCGCCGCGCGGGACCGTGGCCGTCGTCATGGTGCTCCTCTCACCTCGTCAGCCGGATGCGGAACCGCCAGCAGGCCAGCCATGTGCCGACCGCGAGCAGTGCGACGAGAAACCCGATGTGCACCAGGGCCGAACCCCAGTGCAGCCCACCGAGTTCGGCTCCCCTGGCCAGTTCCGTGCCGTGCCACAGCGGCGTGAACCACGCCACCGGCCGTACCCAGGCGGGCAGCTGGGAGATCGGGAAGAACGTGCCGGCGAACAGCGACATCGGCAGCACGACGAACCGGAACACCACGTTGAACGCCGTGCCGGACGAATCCACCACGGCCGAGAACGCGATCAGCGGCGCGCCGAACGCCAGCCCGGTCAGCACGCCGAACACCAGTGACAGCAGGATGCCCGGCCCGGTGACCGCACCGATCGCCGCCGACACGACGAGGAACGCCGCCCCGGACACCCCCAGGCGGATGGTGACCCACACCAGCTGGCCGGCGACCACCTGAGCCGGGCTGACCGGTGTCGCGGTGATGCCACGGAAGATCTTCGACCACTCGAAACCGGACAGGATCGGGAACGTGCACTCACCGGCCGCCGTCTGCACGGCACCGGTGGGCAGCAGTGCGGGCGCCAGATAAGCCACATAGCTGAGGCCGCCCGGTATCGCGCCGTGCCGCACCTGGGAGCCGAAGCCGAGGCCCATGGCGAGCAGGTACAGCACGGGCAGGCCGACGCTGGAGAACGCGGTGGCCTTCCAGTTGCGCCGGTACCAGGTCCATGCCTGCTCGAAAACCAGCAGGCTGGCCCGCACGGACCCGACGGCGACACCGGTCGACCGCGGTGCGATGGCCGGCTCCGGCCGGCCCGGTACGTCGATCGTCGTCATTCCACCAGGCTCCGGCCGGTCAGGCGGAGGAACACGTCCTCCAGCGTCGAGCGACGGACCAGGCTGGACACCGGTCGCACTCCCGCCTCGTACGCGGCGGCCAGGGTGTCCTCACCGTCGGCCGTGTACAGCAGCAGCCGGTCGGGCAGCTCCTCCACCCGGTCGGCGAGATCGCGGACCTTCGGCAGCGCGTCGCCCTGGTGGCCGGAGGTGAACCGCAGCTCCAGCACCTCGCGCGTGGAGTACGTGGCGATCAGCTCCTGCGGCGTCCCGCCGGCGACGATGCGGCCGCCGTCCATCACGACCAGCCGGTCGCACAGCTGCTCGGCCTCGTCCATGTAGTGAGTCGTGACGATGAGGGTCACGCCGTCCTGTTTGAGGCGGAACAGCTTGTCCCACAACAGATGCCGCGCCTGCGGGTCGAGCCCGGTCGTCGGTTCGTCGAGCAGCAGCAGCTCCGGGTCGTTGACCAGGGAGCGGGCGATGGTGAGGCGGCGTTTCATGCCGCCGGACAGCGGCTCCACGTCGTCGTCGGCGCGGTCGGTGAGCTGTGCGAACTCCAGCAGCTCGGTGGCCTTCGCGCGGACGTGCGCCCGGGACAGGCCGAAGTACCTGCCGTACACCTGGAGGTTCTGCCGGACGGTCAGCTCCTGGTCCAGCAGGTCTTCCTGCGGGACGACGCCGATCCTGGCCCGGATGCGCGGGCCGTCCACGTCCGGGTCCATGCCCAGCACCCGCAGGTCGCCCGCGGAGCGCGGGGACACGCACGCGATCATTCGCATGGTGGACGACTTGCCGGCGCCGTTGGGGCCGAGGAAGCCGAACGCCTCCCCCTGTCGCACCTCGACGTCGATCCCGTCGACGGCCGTGAACGACCCGAACCGTTTCACCAGGCCGGTGGCGGACACCATCGCCGGGCTGTCCCTTGTTGACACCCGGCGACGATATCCGGCCAAACCGACAGTTTCAGCCGAGTTTCCGCGGGGTCAGAGGTTCGGGAACCAGAGCTTGATCTCGCGGGCTGCGGACTCCGGCGAGTCGGAACCGTGCACGAGGTTGTACTGCGTCTCCAGGCCGAAGTCACCACGCAGCGAACCCGGGGTGGCCTTCTCCACCGGGTCGGTGCCACCGGCCAACTGCCGGAACGCGGTGATCGCCCGAGGGCCCTCCACGACCATCGCCACGACGCTGCCGGACGTGATGAACTCCAGCAGGCCGGCGAAGAACGGCTTCCCGTCGTGTTCCGCGTAGTGCTGCTCGGCCAGCCCGCGCTCGACCGACCGCAGGTCGAGGGCGACGAGTCGGAGGCCCTTGCGCTCGATCCGCGAGATCACCTCACCGACCAGGCCACGGCTGACGCCGTCCGGTTTCACCAGAACCAGGGTGCGCTCAATCACGGGCGCAGCCTAACCGGTGCGCCCCGCCTGACCTGGGTCAGGTGGTCGGTGTGCTGCCCGTCGTCGGTGTCAGCGGGGCCGTCGGTGTCCGGGGCGCCGTCGAGCCGCCGGTGTTCGGCGGCCGGGACACGCACGCGAACTCGCCGGACGTCGGCGACTGGTAGAACCAGACGTCCGGGTTCGGCTTGTCCGTGCACGCCACGGCCGCGCTGGGCGCCGGTTCGATGGACAGCACCTTCACCGTGCCCGGCGCCGAGTCGCACGCCGTCCGCTCGATCGGCTGTGCCGCCGCCAGCGTGAAGCACACGTCGACCGGGGCCACCAGCGACGCGCAGTAGGCCACGTCCGCCGTCTCGTCGGGCACCTCGTACCCGTGGTTCTTGAAGTCGGCGCCGACGTCGCAGTCGGTCGCCGTGTCGACGACCCGGTTGATCACGAACACGGCCTCGCTGCCCGCGCACGGCACCGGATTCAGCTCCACCTTGCCCGGCGACAGGCCCGCGACCTCGGCGAAACAGGACCCCACGTCGTAGGCGGCCGCGTCGTTCGGCGACGCCGACGTGGACGACCTGGCCGGCACCGGGCCGACCGGCGGCGGGTTGCTGCTGGTCGCGGCCACCGGCCTGGGTGCGTCGCTCCGACCCGGACCGGCCGCGAACCACCACAGGGCGACCCCACCGCCGAGCACCACGACGAGCGCGACCACCAGGGCTGCGGTCACCAGCCGGTTCGGGCCACGCGGCGGCGGACCGCCGGACGCGGGCTCGTCGTCCCACGGCGGCCGCTTCCACTCCTGGTCCACATCCTGGGTCCCGTCCCCGCTCGGATAACCGGCGGCGTAGGGGGACTCCGGTGGCGGGCGACCGTCCCAGGGTTGCGGGATGTCTCCCTCACCCGGGAAGGGTCCTGTCATGTGGTTCGCTCCCACCCCAGTGCGGGCGATACGCGTGGTCGCCCCTGTCGATCACTCACTCTGCTCGCTGGGCCGCTGGCTGGGCAACCGGCCGGCGGCCATGCGTCTGGCCACGTCCCGTCTCGCCCACAGCAGCCAACCCCAGACCAGCGCGAAAAGCACGCCGATGGCGGCGACGGCCGGTGAGCCGAACGCACAGCCGATCAGCGCGAGCTGGGCGATGGCGATCATCCAGACGCTCCACGAGTGCCGCAGCAGCGCGCACGTCACCAGCAGCACGACGACCACGACACCGACGATGATGCCGGCGGCGGTGGCCAGCCCGCCGTACAGCTTCGCCACCACCAGCAGCGCGAGCGCGACGACGATCGCCTCCAGGACGAGCGTCCCGGCCATCACGCCGCGGAAGCCCTTCATGGGGTCGACCTGCGGCGCAGCGGCGGGGGCGGCATCGGCGGACGTGGGTTCGGCCGACGTGAGTTCGGCGGACGCGGCCTTGGTGGACGCGGCGTCCGTTGATTCGGCAGGCGCGGGCGCGGTGGGCGCGGCTTCGGTAGGAGCGGCGGGCGCGGCGGCCGCGGGGTCCGTGGGCGCGGCCTTCGTGGGCGCGGCGGGCGCGGCCTGCGGTCGGGCCGTGTCGTTCTCGTTCCTGGGCTCGGTCATGCGGGTTCCTTGCCGAAGAGGGCCCGGGCATCGCCCGCCGTGACCACCGAACCGGTCACGATGACGCCGACGCCGGACAGTGGCTCGCCGGCCGCGCCGCCGTCCTCGGCCAGGCCGACGGCTGTCTCGATGGCGTCGTCCAGCCGCGGCTCGACGACGATCCGGTCCGGGCCGAAGATGTCCCGCGCCACGGCGGCCAGGTCGTCGGCGGACATCGCCCTCGGCGACGTGCTCGACGTGAGCACGACCTCGGCGACCACGGGCTCCAGGGCGTCCAGGATGCCGCGCACGTCCTTGTCGGCCATCACGCCGACCACGGCGATCAGCCGCCGGAAGTCGAACTCCTCGGTCAGCGCGGTGGCCAGCGCCTGCGCGCCCTGCGGGTTGTGCGCCGCGTCCAGCAGGACCGTCGGCGCCGAGCGGACCGGTTCCAGCCTGCCGGGCGTGGTGACGGTGGCGAACGCCTGCCGCACCGAGTCCGGGTCGAGCTGGTTGTCCTTGCCGGCGCCGAGGAACGCCTCGGCCGCGGCGAGCGCGACGGCCGCGTTGGCTGCCTGGTGGCGGCCGTGCAGCGGCAGGAACACGTCGTCATAGACGCCGCCCAGGCCCTGCAGCCGCAGCAGCTGTCCGCCGACGGCGACCTCCCGGCCCAGCACGCCGAATTCCTCTCCCGCACGGGCCACGGTGGCGTCCACGTCGGCGACCCGGCGCAGCAGCTCGGCCATCACCTCGGGCCGCTGTTCGGCCAGGATCGCGACCGAACCGGGCTTGATGATGCCGGCCTTGTCCTTCGCGATGCCGACCACGTCGGAGCCGAGGAACTCGACGTGGTCGACGCCGACCGGGCCGATCACCGACACCTTGCCGTCGGCGACGTTCGTGGAGTCCCACGTACCGCCCAGCCCGACCTCGATGACGGCCGCGTCGACCGGCGCGTCCGCGAACGCGGCGAACGCCATCGCGGTGAGCACCTCGAACTTGCTCAGCGGGTGCGGCTGCGCGGCGTCCACCATGGACACGTAGGGCGCCACGTCCCGGTAGGCCCCGACGTAGCCCTCGATGCTGATCGGCGCGCCGTCCAGGCTGATCCGCTCCGTCACGACCTGGAGGTGCGGACTGATGAACCGGCCGGTGCGCAGGCCGTTCGCGGACAGCACCGCGTCGACCATCCGGGAGATGGACGTCTTCCCGTTGGTGCCGGTGATGTGCACGATCGGGTAGGCCGACTGCGGATCGCCGAGCAGGTCGAGCAGGGCGGCTATCCGGTCCAGCGTCGGGTCGATCTTGCTCTCCGGCCAGCGGGTGTTCAGTTCGGTTTCCACCGCACGGAACTCGTCCAGCAGCGCTGGGTCCTTGGGCTTCTTCGACGTGCGGTCAACCACCCGGCCAGTCTAGGGACCTGCTGGAGTGGTCAGACCGCGGCCTTGGGCAGTGGGATCGTGGCCAGCGCCGCCTCGCGGGCCGCGCGGCCGTACTCGCACATCTCCCGTTCGAAATCGGCCAGCGCCGGCAACAGTTCGATCGTGCCGTCGCGCACGGCGCCCAGGGTGTCCGACAGCAGCCGGGCGTCGCGGAACGCGAGATTGGCGCCGAGACCGCCGGGCGGCATCGGGTGAGCCGCGTCACCCAGCAACGTGACTGCCCTGGTCGGCCACGGGTCGACCCGCGGACCGATCTTCAGCTCGCCGACGCCGCTGTTCTCGCCGTCCGCCTCCTCGATCAGCGCACGCAGGTCGGGGTGCCAGTCGCGCATCACGTGCAGCAGGTCGGTCAGGTCGGCGTCGTGCCCGCTGGGCATCAGCATCACCCAGCGCAGGTAGCTGGGGGTGTCCGGCAGGTGCACGTCCGGGGCGAGTTCGGCGGCCGCCTCCCGCGGTGGCCTGGTGAACGGCATCTTGCCCAGGAACAGCCGCAGGTCGCCGCTGAAGACCATCGTGCTCCAGCCGGGCACGAGGTCCGCGAACCGCTCGGTCAGGCGG
>DASZXM010001113.1:0-6392 GCA_035546415.1 Pseudonocardiaceae bacterium | reverse complement strand
ATTCCACGTGGAATATACGAGCAGGACTGATCGCCGAGGAGCACCATGCCGACGCGCGCCACCCTCACACCGCTGGCTCTCGCCGCCATGGAACTCCTGCACGACGGGCCCAAGCACCCCTACGAGATCCACCAGACGATGCAGGAACGCGAGGTCTGGCGGCTGCTGAAGCTGACCACCGGCTCGCTGTACCACGCCATCGAACGGCTCGAACGGGACGGCCTGATCGAGGCGGTGGAGACCAGCAGGGAGGGCCGCCGCCCCGAGCGCACCACCTACCAACTGACCGATGCCGGCAGGGACGCGTTCGCCGAGCGGCTGCGTGCTCTCGTCGCCGAGCCGGCGACCGAGTACCCGCTGTACGCCGTCGCCGTCGCCTTCCTGCACACGCTGGACCGCGCTGACGCGCTCGTCCAGCTGCGCAGGCGGGCCATGACCCTGGAAGCCCAGCTCGCCGCCGAGAACGTGTATCGCGACCGGCTCACCGAACTGGGTATCCACGAGATGTACTGGATCGACGTCGACTTCCGCAGCGCCCAGCGGCAAGCCGAACTGACGTGGACCCAACAGCTGCTGGAACGCCTGGAGACCAGGCAGCTCACCTGGCCGAGCGGTCCGGGCGCCGGCCGCGACGACGCCGATCACATCCCACCGCGCCTGAGCCTGGTGGACGAGGGGAAGAACGCAGGATGAACCAACCGAACAACCGTGCCGACTGGCCGATGGTCGGCAACAGACAGGTGAACCCGTGGGCGGCGTTGGGGGCACTGTCCATCGGCTTCTTCATGATCATGCTCGACACGACGATCGTGAACGTGGCGATTCCGGCCATGCTCAGGGGCAGCCTGCACGCGACCCTGAACCAGATCGTCTGGGTGAACAGCGTCTACCTGCTCACGTACGCCGTGCCGCTGCTGCTGTCCGGGCGGCTCGGGGACCGCATCGGCCGCAAGCCGATGTTCATCGCCGGGTTGATCGTGTTCACGCTCGCGTCGCTGTGCTGCGGCCTGGCCGGCACGCCGGGTCTGCTGATCACCGCCCGTGCTGTGCAGGGCTTCGGTGCCGCCGCGATGGGCCCGCAGACGATGGCGTTCATCACGACGCTGTTCCCGCCCGCCAAGCGCGGCGCGCCGATGGGCGCGTGGGGTGCCGTGGCCGGTGTGGCGACGATCGCCGGACCGCTGCTGGGCGGTGTGCTGGTGGACAACCTGGGCTGGCAGTGGATCTTCATGGTCAACGTGCCGATCGGCGTGATCGGCCTGGTCCTGGCGATCTTCCTGGTCCCTGGCAAGCAGCAGGCCCGTCAACACCGGTTCGACGTGCTGGGCACCGTACTGTTCAGCGTCGGCCTGCTGGCGATCGTGTTCGGCGTGCAGAACGGCCAGCAGTACCACTGGGGTTCGGTGTGGGGCGCGGTCGGCATCCCGGAGATCATCGGGTTCGGCGTAGTGCTGCTGGTCGTGTTCGTGGTGTGGCAGCGGATGAACAAGCAGGAGCCGCTGCTGCCGCTGTCCCTGTTCGGCAATCGCACGTTCTCCGCGGCGAACCTGGCCAACGTCAGCATCGGCTTCGCGCTCACCGGCATGTTCCTGCCGGTCGTGATCTTCCTGCAGTCGGTGCTGGGGCTGAGCCCGGTCCAGTCCGGTCTGGTGACGTTGCCGATGTCGCTGGTGTCCGGGCTGTCCGCACCGTTCGCCGGCCGGCTGTCCGACCGGTTGTCCGGCAAGTACGTGGCGCTGTTCGGGTTCGTCGCGCTGACCGTCGGCGTCGCGTGGCTGGCCGTGGCGATCCACACCGGGGTCAGCGTGTGGCTGCTGGTGCCGCCGCTGGTCGTGTGTGGGCTGGGCATCGGCTGCATCTTCTCGCCGCTGGCCAACCTGGCGACCAGCACCGTCGCGCTGCCGCAGATGGGTGCCGCGTCCGGCATCTTCAACACCACCCGGCAGGTCGGCGGCGTGCTGGGCAGCGCGGCGATCGGTGTGCTGCTGCAGGCGCGCCTGACGACGTCGCTGCACACGGCGGCCGTCGCGACCTCCGGGCAACTGCCGGCGCAGTTCCGGCCGCAGTTCGTCGACGGGCTGAGCAAGGCGGCCGCGTCGGCCACCGAAGCAGGCGGGGGCGGCTGTCAACTGCCGCCGGGTGTGCCGGCGTCCGCGGCGGCGAAGGTGTGTTCGCTGGGCGCGCAGGCGTTCAACAGCGGTTTCACCGACGCTGCGAAGGCGACGATGATCCTGCCGGCCACCGTCCTGGCGCTCGGTGCGCTGGCCTGCCTGGCCATGGCGCGCAAGCCACGGCGTCCCGTTGCGGACCAGGTGCCGACCGAGCAATCGGTCCCCGAACCGGCCTGACCACCGGAACCGGGCAGCCCGACCCCGTCCGCGGGACGGGCTGCCCGTACGCTGCCGGCCGTGCGTCTGGTGCTGGCTTCCGCGTCCCCCGCCCGCCGCGCCGTGCTCCGCGCGGCCGGGATCGAACCGCTGGTGGTCGTGTCCGGAGTGGACGAGGACGCCGTCGCGGCGAGCCTCACCGACCCGACTCCGGAGGAGCTGGTTGGCGCACTGGCCATGGCGAAAGCCGAAGCAGTGACCGACTCGCTGGCCGCCGGGACCACCGACCTGGACGCCGTCGTGGTCGGCTGCGACTCGATGCTGTCCATCGGCGACGAGGTGGTCGGCAAACCCGGTTCCGTGGAACGCGCCAGGGCCCGCTGGAACGCGATGGCCGGCACCGAGGGCGCACTGCTCACCGGACACTCCGTGATCCGCCTGGACACCGGGCAGCGGTCCACGGGCGTCCGCACCACGAAGGTCCGATTCGGACAGCCGAGCGAGCGCGAACTGGAGGCGTACCTGGCGACCGGCGAGCCGCTGTCCGTCGCCGGCGCCTTCACGCTCGACGGCTTGGGCGGCTGGTTCGTCGAGGGCGTGGACGGTGACCCGTCCAGCGTGATCGGCATCAGCCTGCCGCTGACCCGGCAGTTGCTGGCCGACGTCGGGATCAGCGTCGTCGACCTGTGGTCGGACGGCTCAGCCGGCTGACTTGGTCTTCGGGCAGGAGTGCAGGTCGTACGACGGGGGCACGTCCGTTCCCTTGCCGGGCAGCAGTTCCAACCGTGTCGCCGTCAACGTGCACCCCACCGACGTGCCGTCGACGGAGTACACCTGCACGTACAGCGCCGGGTGCGCACACGTCGTCGACGTGCCGGCACCACAATTGTGCTGCACCGCGACGACCCGCAGCCCGTCGTCGCCGGTGCCCAGCGCGAGCTTCCCGCCACTGGAGTAGATGTAGTTGTAGCCGACCCGCGACCAGTAGCCGCCGTGCCGCGCGAACACCTCGCCCAGATGCCCGGGCCGGGTGTCGCTCTCGGCGTACGGGCCGGACACCAGGCACGCGGGTGCGGCACCGGACACGCACCTCAGCGAATCGGAGGTGAGGACGACGTCGGCACCGCTGACGTCGGTCTCGAAGATGCTGGTGCCCGTGCCGCCGGTGAACTTCAGCCTGCCGTCCCGCCCGTACGGGTCGGCCATCAGCACGGCGGTCGTGCCACCGGCCGACCACGTGGCCAACTGTTGGCACGGCCCGCCGCTGCACCGCACGGAGCCCGGCGACCCGGACGTCCGCGTGGTGCCGCCGGCCGATGAGTGGTGGTCCCGGTTCCGCTCGACCCGCATGAGCACCGCGGCACCCAACGCCAGCACCAGCACGACGGCCGTCACGACCGTGACGACGACCAGTGGTCGGTTCTCGGTCATCGCACCTCCCCATCGTGGTCCCGGCCGCGCGACCGGATGACGTCCGTGCCGGTCACCCGGTTGCGCAGCCGCAACCGTGTCACCCGGACAGCCGAAGAACAAGGATCGACAGGGGTACTTCAACCGACGTGAGCTTGCTCTCCGTCCCTCCCTACCGACCAGTCCGTAAACTGCCCGGAAAGCACCCGTCCGAGGAGGTAGGCGTGCCCGAGCGACAGCCGGCGACGTTGCGCAAGGTCCTGGTGGCCAACCGGGGCGAGATCGCCGTTCGGGTGATCCGGGCGTGCCGGGACGCGGGGCTGGCCAGTGTCGCCGTCTACGCCGACCCCGACCGGGACGCCCCGTTCGTCCGGATGGCGGACGAGGCGTTCAGCCTGGGCGGGTCCACTCCCGGTGACAGCTACCTGTCGATCGACAAGCTGCTGGACGTCGCCAAGCGCGCCGGGGCCGACTCGGTCCACCCGGGTTACGGCTTCCTGTCCGAGAACGCCGAGTTCGCGCAGGCCGTGATCGACGCCGGCCTGACGTGGGTCGGGCCCGATCCGCAGGCCATCCGCGACCTCGGCGACAAGGTCACGGCACGGCACATCGCCACGCGCGCCGGCGCTCCGCTGGTGCCCGGCACGTCCGAGCCGGTCGCCGGTCCGGACGAGGTGATCGCGTTCGCCGACGAGCACGGCCTGCCGGTGGCGATCAAGGCGGCGTTCGGCGGCGGTGGCCGCGGCCTGAAGGTGGCACGGACCCGGGAGGAGATCCCGGAGCTGTTCGAGTCGGCCGTGCGCGAGGCCGTGGCCGCGTTCGGGCGCGGTGAGTGCTTCGTGGAGCGCTACCTGGACAAGCCGCGGCACGTCGAGGCACAGGTGCTGGCGGACAAGCACGGCACCGTGATCGTCGTCGGCACGCGGGACTGCTCGTTGCAGCGGCGGCACCAGAAGCTCGTCGAGGAGGCGCCCGCGCCGTTCCTGTCCGACGAGCAGCGGGCGAAGATCCACGAGTCCGCCAAGGCGATCTGCGCGGAGGCCGGCTATTCCGGCGCCGGGACCGTCGAGTACCTGGTCGGCCAGGACGGCACGATCTCGTTCCTCGAAGTGAACACCCGACTGCAGGTGGAGCACCCGGTCAGTGAGGAGACGTCGGGACTGGACCTGGTGCGCGAGCAGTTCCGCATCGCGGCCGGCGAGCCGTTGCGCTTCACCGAGGACCCGGCGCCGCGCGGCCACTCCATCGAGTTCCGGATCAACGGCGAGGATGCCGGCCGCAACTTCCTGCCCGCGCCCGGCACCGTCACCACGTGGGTGCCGCCGGACGGCCCGGGCGTGCGCGTCGACTCCGGTGTGGAGTCGGGCAGCGTGATCGGTGGCGCGTTCGACTCGCTGCTGGCCAAGGTCATCGTCACCGGCGAGGACCGCGCGCAGGCGCTGGAGCGGGCGCGGCGGGCACTGGACGAACTGGTCGTGACGGGCATGGCGACCGTGCTGCCGTTCCACCGGGCCGTCGTGCGCGACCCGGCGTTCGTGGGCGACGAGAACGGCTTCACCGTGCACACCCGGTGGATCGAGACCGAGTTCGACAACACCATCCCGCCGTTCGAGGGTGCCGCGGACACGCCGGAGGAAGAGCCGAGGCGGACCGTCGTCGTCGAGGTCGGCGGGCGGCGCCTTGAGGTGTCGCTGCCCGGTGACCTGGCCATCGGCGGCGGTTCCGCACCGGCGGCCGGCAAGGCGAAGCCGCGCAGGCGGGCCGGGGGCAAGGCGACGACAGCCGTGTCCGGTGACGCGGTGGCGGCGCCCATGCAGGGCACGATCGTGAAGGTCGCGGTCGCCGACGGCCAGCAGGTCGCGGCCGGAGAGTTGGTCGTGGTCCTGGAGGCCATGAAGATGGAGAACCCGGTCACGGCGCACAAGGCGGGCACGGTGACGGCGCTGTCCGTGGCGCCCGGCGACGCGGTCACGCAGGGCACCGTGCTGCTGGAGATCAAGGACTGAACAGCACGCCCGAAATGCCCGGTTCGGGCACGCCGGCAGGCGGGTTTCGGCTCGCTTCGCGGGGCGAGTAGGCCAGATGTCACGGTGTCCGGGCAATCGGCCGCCGTACCATTTGTGTGTGGCCGACGTGCAGCCTCCCCACATGCGGATCGGGGACACCGAACGGGAGTCCGCGCTGGCCGCGCTCAGCGAACACATGAGCGCGGGCCGGTTGGACATCGACGAGTACGGCGAGCGCACCGCGAAGGTGGCCTCGTCGAAGACCAGGGGTGAACTGCTCGACCTGTTCACCGACCTGCCCGAACCCCATCCGCAGTTCGGGGCGCCGCTGTCGTCGACGCCGCCACCGCAGGCCCCGCCCCCGCCGCCGCGGCAGCAGAGCGGCCAGCCCGTGCCGTACCAGCGGGGCATACCGGTCGCACAGCGCGTGATGAGCGCGATCGTGCCGCTGGCATTCCTCGGCGCCGCCGCGCTGTACATCACCACCGTGCACTTCTGGATGATCTTCCTGGTCCCGATCGCGCTCGCCATCCTCGGCGGTGCGATCTTCGGTGACGACTGGAAGCACCAGAAGCGGATGCGGCGGGACTACTACCGGCAGCAGCGCAGGGAGTACCGGCACGGCCGGCGCGACGGCTGGTGATGGAGC
>DASZXM010001112.1:0-14853 GCA_035546415.1 Pseudonocardiaceae bacterium | reverse complement strand
CGCCCACCTGTCCCACGCGCACCACCTGTTCGTCGCCGTCGTGGACGTGCTGGCCGCGTTGGTCCCACTGCTGCGGCCGCTGTCCCCGGTGATCCGCTACACGACCGAACGCTGGGCCGACGAGACGGCCGCCCAGCACGTCGGCGACCGGTCGGTGGTGGCCCGCGCGCTGGCGAAAGCGGCGCTGGCCAGCAAGGACTACACCGCGGGCGACGGCGCGGTGATGGCCGCCGTCGCAGGCCCGGTGCCGCGCCGGGTGGCGGCGCTGCTGCACAGCCCACCGGTCGGCAGGCTGCGCCTGACCCTGGCGACGTTCAGCGTGGTGTGCGCGGTAGCCGTGTGCTGCCTGGCGTTCGGGTCGATGTACTTCTCCGCCGACGCCGTCACCGACCTACACCGGGTGGTGGAACTGGCGCAGGGTCCGCACCGGCACCACATCGGCCTGTTCGTGCACGACCCCAGCTGAACCAATGGGGATAACCCCAGGGACACGGGTGGGGCTCGCCGCCAGAATGGCGTCATGACCCGTTGGGTGACGGAGAGGCTGCGGCTGCTGGGCTGGTCGGCCCTGCTGGGCTGCTCGGCCGTCCTGACCGCGATCGCGTTCGGCTTCGCGCTGCTGGTCTCGGTCGCGCTGATCCCGGCCGGGGTGGGCGTGCCCATGACGGACTGGCTGCTGGAGCGGCTGCGTGGGCTGGCCGACCTGCACCGGTTGTGGGCGATCGGCGTGATGGACACCAGGATCCCCCGGCCCTACCGCACGTATCACGCGCTCACCCGGAGTGCACGGCTGGCCGAGGTGCGGTCCGATCCGGCGACGTGGCGGGACCTGCGCTGGCTGCCGGTGAACCACTTCGCCGGCCCCGTGCTGGCCGGCCTGCCGGCGGCGCTCGGGCTGATGTCCGCCGCCACGATCGCGGCGTTCCTGGAAAGGCGGAGCGAGCGGTCCACGCCGTGGGAGGTGACCATCCCCTCCAGGCCGCCCGGGTTCGCGGACATCTACGCCCCGGCGGCGCAGACCAGCGACAAAATCTGGCTGCTCATCGTGGCCGCCGTGGTCCTGTTCCTCCTCATGTGGCTGGTCACCAAGCCGGCGATGCGGGTGTACGCGCGTTTCCTGAGCTGGTCGCTCGGGCCGGCCGAGTCGACGCGGCTGGCCGGGCGGATCGACGAGCTGACCCAGACCCGCGCGGAGACGCTGGACACCCAGGCCGCGGAGATCCGCCGCATCGAACGCGACCTGCACGACGGGGCGCAGGCCCGGCTGGTGTCGCTGGGCATGAGCCTGGGCATGGCGGAGAAGCTGCTGGTCGCCGACCCGGCCGCCGCGCTGCAGCTGGTGGCCGAGGCGAAGCAGTCCACCGGCCACGCGCTGTCCGAGCTGCGCCAACTCGTGCACGGCATCCACCCGCCGATCCTGGCCGACCGCGGCCTGGACGGTGCCGCGCACGCACTCGCCCTGGCCAGCCCGCTACCCGTCACGGTGACCGTCGACATGGACGGTCGCCCACCGGCGCCGGTCGAGTCGGCGGTGTACTTCGCGCTGACCGAGACGCTGACGAACGTCACCAAGCACAGCGCCGCGACGACGGCCTGGGTGCGCATCACCCACCAGCACGGCATGCTGAGCGTCATGGTGGCCGACAACGGACTCGGGGGCGCCACCTGCACGCCGGGCGGCGGCCTGCACGGCATCGAGCGGCGGTTGGCCGCGTTCGACGGCACGGTGACGGTCACCAGCCCGGCCGGTGGCCCGACGATCGTCACCCTGGAGGTGCCGTGCGAACCGACCTGCGGCTCGTCCTAGCCGAGGACCTCGCGCTGCTGCGGGACGGCCTGGTGCGGCTGCTGACCGCGAGCGGGTTCGACGTCGTCGACGCGGTGGCCAACGGCCCGGAACTGTTGCACGCGCTGGTCACCCACAAGCCGGACGTCGCCGTCGTGGACGTCCGGCTGCCGCCCACGTTCACCGACGAGGGCCTGCGCGCCGCGATCGCGGCGCGCTCCGAGCTGCCCGGGCTGCCGGTGCTGGTGCTGTCGCAGTACGTGGAGCAGGTGTACGCGCGGGAGTTGCTGTCCGGCGAGGGCGGCGCGGTCGGTTACCTGTTGAAGGACCGGGTCTTCGAGGTGGACCAGTTCGTGGAGGCCGTGCGCCGGGTGGCCGACGGCGCGACCGTGATGGACCCGGAGGTGGTGTCGCAGCTGCTGTCCCGCAACGGAAACCAGCGGGCGACCGACCGGCTGACGGCCCGCGAGCACCAGGTGCTGGCGCTGGTGGCGGAGGGACGGTCGAACGCGGGGATCGCGGCGGCGCTGAACGTGACGCAGAAGGCGGTCGACTTCCACATCGGTAACATCTTCACGAAGCTGGACCTGCCGCCGTCGGCCGACGCCAACCGCAGGGTCCTGGCGGTGCTCAACTACCTGGACGTGTGAACCCTCACGACGAGCACACGAGCGACCTCGCTAACCTTCTACAAACTTGTAGGAGGTGTCTGATCAACACGCCACTGCGGGGTGCCCTGCGGGTGCCCGAGATCACCGTGTACTTCTGGGTCATCAAGGGACTGTCGACCGCCCTCGGTGAGTCGTCGTCGGACTTCCTGGTTCGCGTGCTGGGCCCGATTCCGGCCGTCGGACTGGGTTTCGTCGTCTTCGTCGCCTCGCTGGCCGTGCAGTTCTCGATGCGCCGCTACCGACCCTGGAGCTACTGGTTCGCCGTCGTCATGGTCGGCGTGTTCGGCACGATGGCAGCGGACGTGCTGCACGTCGGCTTCGGCGTGCCCTACATCGCGTCGTCCGCGCTGTACGCGGTCCTGCTCGCCGCCGTGTACGTCGTCTGGTACCGCACGGAGGGCACGCTGTCGATCCACAGCATCGACACGCCGCGCCGGGAGGCGTTCTACTGGGCGGCCGTCGTGGCCACCTTCGCGCTGGGCACCGCGTGCGGCGACATGACGGCGACCACGCTGAGCCTGGGCTACGGCTACTCGATCGTGCTGTTCGCGATCGTCATCCTGATCCCGGCGTTCGGGTACCGGTGGTTCGGCTGGAACGCCATCCTGAGCTTCTGGTTCGCGTACGTGATCACCCGGCCGCTGGGCGCGTCCGTGGCCGACTGGCTGGGCAAGCCGCCCAGCGCCTCGGGTGTCGGTTTCGGGGACGGCTGGGTCAGCCTCGTCCTCGCCATGGCCATCGTCGGCCTGGTCTGGTACCTCGCCCGGACCGGTGCGGACGTGCAGGAGCAGCCGCGGCAGCGGGTGTACCAGCCGTACCCGTCCCGGCCGGACGGCGGACGCTAGTCACACGCTCGCCTTCGCGGCCAGTCGGGCCAGCCGCTCCGGCCGCGGCCAGCGGACGTCGTACACCCAGCCGGCGCGTTCCAGCAGCCAGATCAGGCGGGCGGAGATGTCCACCTGGCCGCGGCGCACGCCGTGCCGGGCGCACGTGGGGTCGGCGTGGTGCGAGTTGTGCCAGGACTCGCCGCAGGACAGCACCGCCAGCGGCCAGAAGTTCGCCGACCGGTCGCGGGAGCGGAACGGCCGGCTGCCGATCAGGTGGCAGATCGAGTTCACCGACCACGTGACGTGGTGCAACAGCGCGACCCGCACCAGGCCGGCCCAGAAGAACGCCGTGATAGCCCCCCACCAGGAACCGGCCAGGACGCCGCCGAGCACGGCGGGGGCGAGCAGCGTGCACACGGTGAGCAGCGGGAACAGCCGGTCGACGGCTCGGATGTCCGGATCGGCGACGAGATCGGGCGCGAACCGGGCCGGGTTCGTCGTCTCCCGTTCGAACAGCCAGCCGACGTGCGCGTACCAGGCGCCCTTGGCCACCGCCGCCGGTGACGTCCCGAACCGCCACGGCGAGTGCGGGTCACCGTCCCGATCGGAGAACGCGTGGTGTCGCCGGTGGTCGGCGACCCACCCGATCACCGGGCCCTGCATGGCCATGCTGCCGGCCACGGCCAGTGCCACCTTCACCACGCGGCCCGCCTTGAAGGCGCCGTGGGTGAAGTAGCGGTGGAAACCGACCGTGATGCCCAGGCAGGTCAGGAAGTAGCAGGCGGCGGCGAGCACCACGTCGGTCCAGTCGATCCCCCAGCCCCAGGCCAGCGGCACGGCGGCGACCAGGGCGGCGAACGGGACGATCGTGAACAGCTTCACCAGCAGCACGTGGCCGGTGGACTTCTCGCCGGCCAGGACGGGTCGGGGCTTGTCGATGACATCCTCCTTCTACAAATTTGTAGAAGGCTAGCCCGGACCGGGGTGTGGTCCCCGTGTGCCGCCGGTCAGGCGCGCAGGGCCAGGAAGTCCGTCACGCCCAGGACGCCGAGGAACTGGCGGACCGGCGTCGGCATCGCCGTGCGCCGCGGGTCGTGGACGAGTTCCGGCGACGTCAGGTGGACCTGGTGACCGCGGATCACCGCGTCGCACCCGCCCGCGGCGAGCACGTTGCGGACCCAGTCGGTGTCCTTGCCGTAGGTGAGGGCGACCAGGTAGCCGTCGGCGGTGCGGAAGATGTTCACCGGCGTGCGGTACGTCCGGCCCGACTTGCGGCCGGTGTGCACGATGACGCCGAAGCCGGGCAGGCGTGGCGCCACCGTGCCCAGCACGGGGTTCGTGACGTGGCGGTTGAACTTCGCGAGTCCTCGGGGCGCGACCATGCGATTAATTCTACCACTGTTGAATAACGCGTGGTAGGTTCGGCGGTGTGGAACGGTCGGATCGGGCGGTGTGGACCAGGGTGTGGCTGGGCCCCGACCAGCCCGTGCACCTGCTCGCCGCGCGCTTCGTGCACCACCACTACGTGCCGCACACACACGAGGAATTCGCGATCGGCGTGTGCAGCGACGGCGTCGAGACGATCCGCTACCGCGGCACCCAGTGGACGGCCGTGCCCGGGACCGTCGTCGTCATCGAGCCCGGCGAGCCGCACACCGGCGGCCCGGCCGTCGCCGACGGGTTCGCCTACCGCGCCGTGTACCCGACGGCCGGCGTGCTCGCCGAGGCCGCGGGCGGCCGGACGCCGCACTTCCGCACGCCGGTGATCGACGACGCCCCGTTGGCCGCCGAACTGCGCCGTGCCCACCTGGCCCTGGCCGACGGCGGCGACCGGCTGGCCGCCGAGTCCCGCTGGATCGACGCCGTCGCCACCCTGGTCCGCCGGCACGGCGGGCCCGTCGACAGGCCGAAGGTCGTCGGGCGGATCGCGGCGGTCACCATGGCCCGGCTGGCCGACGACCTGGCCGACCCGCCGTCGCTGCACGAGATAGCCACCGATCTGGGCCTCTCGCGGTTCCAGGTGGTGCGGGGGTTCCGCGATGCGGTCGGCATGCCGCCCTACGCGTGGCTCGCGCAGTACCGGGTCAGCCGGGCACGCGCGCTGCTGGAGGCGGGCCAGCGGCCCGCACAGGTGGCGGCCCGGGTCGGGTTCGCCGACCAGGCGCACCTGACCCGGTGGTTCCGCCGGGTCGTCGGCGTGACACCGGGCGCGTTCCGCAACAGCGTTCAAGACAGCATCGGCCGGCACGCCTGACACTGACGCGGAGGTGATGTTCGGTGAGCCGTCGCGGTTGGGTGCTGTTCGGACTGATGTGCGTGATCTGGGGCATCCCGTACGTCCTGATCAAGATCGCGGTAGGTGGCGTGTCCGTGCCGGTGGTGGTGTTCACCCGGACCGCCGTGGGCGCGCTGGTGCTGTGGCCGCTGGCCGCGCGCGCCCCGCACGTGCTGACCACGCTGCGCCGGCACTGGTTGCCGCTGCTGGGTTTCGCGGCGTTCGAGATGATCGGCCCGTGGTGGCTGCTGTCCGACGCGGAGCACCGGCTGGCCAGTTCGCTCACCGGCCTGCTCATCGCGGCCGTCCCGATCATCGGCGCGCTGCTCGCGGTCGCCGCGCGCGACGCCGAGCACTTCGGTCCGCTGCGCTGGATCGGCCTGCTCGTCGGCCTGGCCGGTGTCGTCCTGCTCGCCCTGCCGCACCTGGACGGCGGCGACGCGTGGCCGGTGTGCGAGGTCGTGCTCACGGCCGTGGGCTACGCCGTCGCACCGCGCATCGCGGCCCGCAGGCTGCGGGACGTACCCGGCGCGCTGATGACGGCGACGTGCCTGAGCATCGCCGCACTCGTCTACGTGGCACCGGCCGTGATCACGCGGCCGACGGCACTGCCGAGCACGTCGGTCCTCGTCGCGCTGGGCGGCCTGGCGGTGGTGTGCACGGCACTGGCGTTCCTGGTGTTCTTCCGCCTGATCAACGAGGTCGGGCCGGCCAGGGCGGTCGTGTTCACCTACGTCAACCCGTTCGTCAGCGTCCTGGCAGGCGCGGTGATCCTGAACGAGCAGATCACGGCCCTGACGATCGTCGCCTTCGCCCTGGTGCTGGCGGGTTCGCTCTTGGCCGCCGGTCGGGTCGGAAGCGATCAGGACCGCGGCCGGAGGCGGGCGTTGGGCAAGGGTGGTGCCGGCAGGACGGTGGCCCACTGAGCGGGGAACCGGCCGTACGGGCCGCTCGCCGCGTGGCCGCCGGCCAGTTGTTCCTGCCACTGCGACCGCAGTTCGACGATCTCGTCGTGCGAGCGGGCGATGAAATTCCACCACATGACGATGCGCTCGCCCAACGGTTCACCGCCCAGGACCAAGGCGCGCAACGGATCGGCGCCGCTGTCGATCGTCAGCGACGGCGTACCCGGTGGCACGTAGAGCAGGTGGGCATCGCGGACGAGCGTGCCGTTGACCAGGGGCGAGCCCGAGTCGACCAGGACGCCGTGTTCGAACGTCGGGTCCACGTCCAGCCGCACCGACTCGCCGGGCGGCATCGTCAGTTGGGCGCCCAACAACCGTGTGCTCGTGCGCACCGGGGACGTCGAACCCATCAGGGAACCCAGGAACACCCGGAGTTCCGCCGGTCCCACGGTGATCGGTTCGGGCGCGTGGTGTTCGAACCGGGGCTCGGTGAAGCGGTCCCGGTCGGGCAGCGCGACCCACAGTTGGACACCGTGCAGCGTCGCCGTGTTCGGTGTCGTGAACTCGGAGTGGGCGATGCCGCGCCCCGCGGTCATCAGGTTCATCTCGCCGGGACGGATCAGCGCGTGCGAACCGATCGTGTCGCGGTGCTCCAGTTCACCGGCGAACAGCCAGGAAACCGTCTGCCGCGCCGTGTGCGGGTGACCGGGGAGGTCCATCGCGACATCGGTGACGGGGCCGTAGTGGTCGATGAAACACCACGCCCCGATGAGGGAACGCGTGCGGTGCGGCAGTGTGCGGCGAACGGTCACCGCCCGCGGGCCGCCGAGCGGGACCAGCCGTGGCTCCACCACCTCGGGCACCGCGACAGCGGGTGTCGCCGAGTCGACGACCTGCGGATCCGTCTCCAGGTTGCTCACATCTCGTTCTTACCCCGGGCAGCCGGCGCCGGCCAGCGATGACCGGCACCGGCGGTGGCTACGCCTGCGGGGCTACCGAGAAGTGCACCTGCCCTTCCTCGTCGAACTCGCCCGTGAGCACCTTGTCGGTCAGGTACTGGGCCGCCTGGTTCTCCAGGAACACCCGGGCTCCGCCTTCGTTGAGCACCTGGTCCTGCTCCGCCGGTCCGGACACGAAGGCGACCTCAAGGCCCGCCGGGTCCGTGCTGTTCGCGATGCGCAGGCCTGCCGTGTCCGGCATGCCGGACGCTTCGGCCATGGTGCTGACGACCTCGATGGCCGCCGGAGTCAAGGTCAGCATGAGGCTCTCCTTGCCTGCTCGGCTGCAAGAGCTCGCCAGGGTAGTCCAACCGGCACGGTTCCGCAGTCGCGCTGCTCAGCGCGGTGGCCCACGACGAGTTGGGTGCTCGACCAAGCGTGGGACGAAGTCCCGCATGGGATACCCACCGAAAGATACAGCGTTGACTTATATAAGCGTCGACTGTAGCTTCTGCGCATGCACGCTTTCGATGTGCTCGGCGATCCGGTCCGGCGCCGGATCCTGGAGTTGCTGACCGAGGGCGAGCAGCCGTCCGGTGCGCTCAGCGCGGTGGTGCAGGCAGAGTTCGGCATCTCCCAACCGGCCGTGTCGCAGCACTTGAAGGTGTTGCGGGACAACGGTTTCGCCACCGTGCGCGCGGACGGCACGCGACGGCTGTACGCCGTGGACACCAGTCCGCTGCGCGAGGTCGACGAGTGGCTCGCGCCGTTCCGCCGGTTCTGGAACCAGAGACTCGACTCGTTGGCCACCGAGATCGCGCGAGGCAAACGCGAACGCAGAACGAAGGAGCAGTGATGATCGACGTCGGTGACCAGGTCAACCGCATCCGCCGGGAGGCCAACCCCGGCACCGTGGTGTTGCGACGCACCTACGACACCACCATCGAGGACCTGTGGGAGGCGTGTACCGACGCCGAGCGGATCAGCCGCTGGTTCCTGCCGGTCACCGGGGACCTCCGGCTCGGCGGCCACTACCAGTTGGAGGGCAACGCGGGCGGCACGGTCCTGAAGTGCGAGCCGCCCCGGATGTTCCGCATCACGTGGCAGTTCGGCGACCTCCAGCCGACCGAAGTGGAGGTGCGGCTGTCGGACACCGACGACGGGGTCGAGTTCGAACTGGAGCACGTCGGCTACGCCGACCCGGAGATGTGGCGGAAGTTCGGGCCGGGCGCGGTCGGCGTCGGCTGGGACCTCGGGCTGCTCGGCCTGGGGCTGTACCTGGATACCGGGGCGACCGTGGGGGACCCGGAGGAGTGGCAGAAGACACCGGAGGCCCACGACTTCATCACCCGCAGCAGCACGGCGTGGGGTGAGGCGTACCGGGCGAGCGGCGCGTCCGACACCGACGCCGCCGACGCGGTGCGGAACACCACGGCGTTCTACACGGGGGCTCCGCAGGAGTAGGCCATGATGGTCGGGTGGAGTCCGTACGCGTGGACCGGTGGCTGTGGGCCGTCCGGTTGACCAAGACCCGACCCGACGCCGCCGAGGCGTGCCGCGGCGGGCACGTGCGGGTCAACGACCGGCCCGCCAAGCCCGCCACCACGGTGTCACCCGGCGACGAGGTGCGCGCCCGCGTGGGCAGCACGACGCGGATCGTCGAGGTGGTCCGCACGATCCAGAAACGGGTCGGCGCGGCGGACGCCGCCACGTGCTTCATCGACCGCACCCCTCCCCCGCCGCCGGACATCCCGGTCGCCAGGCGCGACCGGGGTGCCGGCCGCCCCACCAAGCGCGACCGCCGGGTCCTGGACAAATTCCGCACCGGGCAGAGCTGAACCACCACACCCGACCGGGCGAGCGGAGTGCCAGCCGCCCACCAAGCGCGACCGCCAAACCCTCGGCAAATCCCGCACCGGCCAGCGCCGAACAGCCACACCCGGTCCTCCCGGCCGGGCCGGCCGTGGCCGCGAAAACCCTTGCGGTGGCGGAGCTTCGTTGACGGGAGCACGGTCGCGGCCGGAACGTTACGAGTCCGAGGGCCGGCCGTTACGCTGGCGCGCGGTGACCGACGACGTCCTGGCGCTCACCCGCTCCGTCACGCCCGAGCGGACGGCCCGGCATTTCGTCTTCCTCGACGTGCTGCGGGCGATCGCCGTCTGCCTGGTGATCTACTGCCACCTGGTCGGCATCTGGCTGCACCAACACCACTTCGGCTCGTCCCGGCCGCTCGCCATGGCGTTGAACCTCGGCAACGCCGGTGTCGTGTTGTTCTTTCTGGTCAGCGGTTTCGTGGTCACGCACGCCGGATTCACCGAGCGACCCCGGCAGTACGCCGTGAAGCGGCTGCTGCGGATCTACCCGATGCTCGTCGTCGCCGTGCTGCTGTCCGCACTGCTGTTCACCGTCCACCTGAACCCGCTGACCACCGGCGCCGCCGCGACCGTCACGCCGGTCACGTTGGTGACCAACGCGTCGCTGGCCAACTACCTGATCGCGCCGCCGGTCGTGCTGATCGACGTCGGGTGGACCCTGGTCATCGAGGTCACGTTCTACGCGCTGCTGCTGGTCGCGCTGCCGCTGCTGCGCCGCGCGGCGTGGCCGGTGGTCGCCGGTGAACTCGGCGCCGTCGCGGCCGTGCTGGGCACCGCGCACCAGGGCGGCACGTCCTATTTCCTGTTCGCGGTGAATGTCGGCTATCTGCCCGCGCTGCTGCTCGGGCAGGTCGTGTGGGCCGTGTGGAGCGGGCGGGTGCGACCGGCGACGGGTGTGGTGCTGGGCGCTGCGGCCGTCGCCGAGTACGTGTGGGCAGCCGCGCCCGGCCTGGGCCGACAGCAGACCGTCTACGAGTACGACCTCACCCTCGCCATCGGGTTCGCCGTGTTCCTGGTCGGACTTTCCGCCGAGCGGAAAATTCGACGAATTCGATGGGTGCGTTTCGTCGCCGACCGCAGTTATTCGCTCTACCTGCTGCACGGCGTGGTCGGATACGCGACCATGAACTTACTGTTTCCGCTGGTGGGATACCCTGCTGCGCTGGTCGCGGGCATCGCCGTGACCGTGCTGTGCGCCGATGCCGCCTTCCGGATCGTGGAACGCCCCGGGATGCGGTTGGCACGAAGAATTGTGTGACACCGACCCGTTCGGATCTTGTTCGGGAACGAGTAAGAAGCGCATCCTGTGCCGACCGATCCTTGCGGGAGGAATCACATATGGACGTCGAAAACGGTGAACCCGCCAGTCGGACCACGCGAACCCAGGTGCGGCGGGCCGCGATCGCCAGTGTCGTCGGCACGACCATCGAGTGGTACGACTTCTTCCTTTACAACACAGCCAGCGCGCTGATCTTCCCCGCGCTGTTCTTCCCGTCGTCCAGTACGTACTCGGGCGTGATGGAGTCGTTCGCCACGTACGCGGTCGGCTTCGCCGCCCGCCCGATCGGCGCGGCGATCTTCGGCTACTGGGGTGACCGGATCGGCCGCAAGGCCACGCTGGTCGTCACCCTCCTGGTGATGGGCATCGCGTCCGCGCTGGTCGGCGTGCTGCCCGGCGCGGCCTCCATCGGCATCGCAGCGCCGCTGCTGCTGGTCCTGCTGCGGCTGGTCCAGGGCCTGGCCGTGGGCGGTGAGTGGAGCGGCTCGGTGCTGCTCACCGTCGAATGGGGCGAACAGCGCAGAAGGGGCCTACTGGGCAGCTTCGCGCAGATCGGCGTGCCGCTCGGGCTCGTGCTGGGCACCGGCGGTCTGACGCTGCTGTCGTCCGTGCAGAGCAAGGCCGCGTTCGAGTCGTGGGGCTGGCGGCTGCCGTTCCTGTTCAGCCTCGTGCTGGTCGTCATCGGCCTCGTCATCCGGCTGTCCGTCATGGACACCCCGATGTTCACCGAGGCGATCAAGCGCGGCCGGATCTCCCCGACGCCGATCATGGAGGTGATTCGCAAGCACCCCAAGGAGATCCTGCTGTCGGCCGGCCTGCGGTTCAGCGAACAGATGCCGTTCTACGTGTTCACCAGCTTCGTGCTGGCGTTCGTCGTGGACCACGGGTTCAGCAAGACGTTCGCACTGGACGCCGTGCTCGTCGCGTCGGCGGTGGAACTGTTCACGATCCCGCTGTTCGCGCACCTGTCCGACCGGTACGGCCGGAAACGGATCTACCTGACCGGTGCCGTGCTCATGGCGGTGATCGCGTTCCCGTACTTCGCCGCGTTGAACTCGGGCGGCGCGGTGCTGGTGTTCGTCGCCGTGATCATCTCCCTCATCCCGCACGCCATGCACTACGGGCCACAGGCGGCGCTGATCGCGGAGAGTTTCCCGACACACCTGCGGTACGGCGGCGCCGGCATCGGCTACCAGTTGGCGTCGGTGTTCGCCGGCGGCCCGGCACCGCTGCTGGCGACGTACTTCGTGTACGCCACGGGATCGGTCTACACGGTCGCGGGCTACGTCGTGTTCGGGGCCGCCGTCACGATCGCGTGCACGATCGCGCTACCGGACCGGTCCCGGTCCGACATCGCCGACGAACGCACGTTCGTCGCGTCGGCATCGACGGCGGGGTGAGCGGCTAGCGGGCTTCGAACCGAGGGGGCCGGCGTTCGGCGTAGGCGCCGACCCCTTCGGTGAAGTCCCGGGTGTCCCGCAACATCCGCTGCGTCTGGTGTTCCCTGTCGGTCGCGGCACGCAGCCGCTCGGCGAGGTCACCGCGCATCGTGGCCCGGATCTCGCGCACGGCCAGCGGCGCCGAACCGGCGATCTCCGCCGCGTACGCCCGCGCCTCGTCGAGCAGCCGGTCGGCCGACACGAGCCGGTCGACCAACCCGATCTCCAGTGCTTCCTCGCCACGCACCCGGCGACCGGTGTACAGCAGGTCCAGGGCGCGCTGCTGGCCCACGACGGCCGGCAGCGTCACGGTGAGCCCGAACCCGTGGTGCAGCCCGAGCCGGGCGAAGTTGGCCGCGAACCGCGCTTCCGGCGCGCCGAACCGGAAGTCGGCGACCATCGCCAGCCCCAGCCCACCGCCGATCGCGGCCCCCTGCACGGCGGCGACCACCGGCACACGGCCACCGACCAGCCGGACGGCCTGTGCGTACAGCGGGTTGCGCTCGCCGTCGGCGCTGGCGATGACGTCGTCGCCGTCGGACGCGAACTTCGCGCCTGCGCAGAAGTGCTTCCCCGCACCGCGCAGCACGATCGCCCGGCAGTCCGGCGTCCGGTCGAGTTCGTCGAACGCGTCGGCCAGTTCGGTGACCAGTTCCAGGTCGAAGAAGTTCTCCGGTGGCCGGGAGATGGTGACCGTCGCCACGTGATCGTCACCGAGATCCACTGTCACGCCCATGGCCGGAGCCTAACGGCGGGAGCGTTCGATCACCTCCTCCAGGCGCAGGGGACTGGCCGGGTGGTGGGTCAGGCACAGCGGCGTGGTCACCTTGTGGAAGCCGAACGACTCGCCGGACACGTAGAACTGGCCGCGTTCCAGACGGGAGATGTCGGCGACCGGGCTGCCTTTGGCCCTGGCCAGCTCGTTGGCGGCGGCGATCTGTGCCGGACTGTTGAGGCGGCCGAAGAACTGCGTCATGGCGTTGCCGGCGACCTGGTTGTGCAGGCCCTTGGGCGCCTGCGTCGCGAACAGCAGCCCGAGCCCGTACTTGCGGGCCTGCGACGCCAGCACGATGGTGCTGCGCGTGCTCGCCGTGAGACTGCCGGACGCGGCCAGCATCTGCGCCTCGTCCATCACGAACAGCCCGCCCAGCGGCCGGTCGCTCGTCGGGTTGCGCTTGATCCAGGCGAACAGTTCCATCTGCAGCTGGTTGACGAAGTTCTGCCGCTGCTCCTCGGCCGGCAGCCCGACGAAGCTGATCACCGACACCCTGGCCCGCCGGCCCGCGGCCGGGGTGAGCAGGACACCCGGGTCGACGGGGGCGCCACCGCCGGCGAACAGCGGGTCGTTGACCATGGCGGCCTTCAGCGCCTCGGCCAGGTCGGCGGCCACCTTCCGGGCGTCGTTGAGGGTGCTGACGCCGTCGGGCAGGTCGGCGAGCACGTCGATCAGCCCGGGGAGGCTGCGCGAACCGGTGCGGGCGTGGTGGATCACGGCCTGCCGCAGCACGGCCAGCCCGATGTTCGCCTTCACGGTGCTGCCGGTCAGCCGTGCCTGCGGCGCCAGCGTCGCCACGGCCACCTCGACGGCGGCCGCGAACTCGTCCTCGTCGTCCAGCACGCCGGCGAAGTCGGGCAGCGGCTGGAACGCCAGCGGACGGCCGCTGGCGCGGCCGGGCGTCCAGACGACGACGTCGGTGCCCGCCAGATACCGCTCGGCCAACGTCGCGTCGTCCGGTCCCCAGGCCGATGGCGGCTCGGGCCACGCGTCACCGAGGCGGGCCAGGTCGTTGTTCGGGTCGAGCACGATCGCGGAGACGCCGCGCAGCGCGCACTCCTCCACGATGCGCCGCAGCAGCACGGTCTTCCCGGACCCGGAACCGGCGAACACGGCGGCGTGCTTGCGCAGCGCGGCCAGGTCGACGGACACGGGCCACCCGGTGGTGATGTCGGCACCCAGGATGATCTCGGTGTCATCGGCCCGCGGTCGCGGATGCTCGCCTGCCGATCGCGACTCGCCGGCTTCCGGTCGCGACTCGACGGCTTCTTCCGGTCGCGACTCGCCGGACTCCTGTCGCGACTCGACGGCGGTCGGCCTGGCCGGGGCGTCCGGCAGCACCGTCGAGAGCAGCTGCGAGTGGCCGGCCGGCCGCCGGTCCACGAGCCATTCGTGCAGGTCCGTGCCGCCCTGGGCGAGCATGGTGTCCAGCGCCCAGAACGTCCGGATGTCGTCCTCGCTCAGGTGCAGGACGTACCCGCCCTCCTCCCGACACCGCTTGAGCAGCGCCTGGGTCAGCTTGCCCTTGGCCCACGACCGGTTGCGCAGCAGTACCAGGTGCCGGTTGGCACCCGGGCGCTGGCCGGCGGCGTTGCGAGCCTTGCGCAGCCTGCTCAGCACGGCCAGGTGGTGCGGCGGGGCGATCGCCCGGAACGCCCAGTGCTCCTCCAGGTCGGACGCCTCGTCGATGGTGTGCGTGAGGCGCGCGTGCAGCTCGTTGCCGCCGTCCCCGGCCCCGCACACCCACTCCATGTCGTCGTCGCCGACCTCGGTGATCCACGCCCGCAGGCCCGCGGACAGCAGCGTGGGCATCAGGTCGTCCTCGGCCGACTGGTCCAGCGGCGTGGCGACGTCGGCCGACGAGCGCAGCTCGTCGAACCACTTGTCCAGCTCGGTGAACCGGTCCGGCTCGGTCACCTTGACCGGGACCGGCTTGCGAATCTCCCGCTCGCCGAACGTGGTCAGCTCGCTGACCACACCGCTGCGCACGCACGCGTCGATGTGCGCGTAGACGCGTTTGAGCAGCTCCCGGGGCGTGAGTTCCTCCCACTCCCCGCGGAACGCCTCTGGTGCGACCGGCCAGG
>DASZXM010001111.1:0-4713 GCA_035546415.1 Pseudonocardiaceae bacterium | reverse complement strand
TGGCGTACGCGCGGATCATCCGCGACGGGTCCGGCACGCGCGCCTCGGGCGTCGCCGCGATCGAGTTCACGATGTCGCCGCGGTAGGACGGCAGGCCCAGCGAGTCCAGTTCGGCCGAACGCGGCTTGGCGTACTGGCCGGCGATGCGGCCGACCTTGACCACCGGCATGCTCGCGCCGTACGTGAGCACGACCGCCATCTGCAGCAGCGTGCGCACGTTGCCGCGGATGTGCGGTTCCGTGTTGCTGGCAAACGTTTCCGCGCAGTCGCCACCCTGTAGCAGGAACGCCCTGCCCAACGCCACGTCGGCGAGTTGCTCGCGCAGACGGTCGATCTCGGTGGGGACGGTGATCGGGGGGACGCTCTCCAACACGGTGCGTACGCGCCGCACCTGGTCGGGGTCCGGCCAGCGGGGCTGCTGGGCAGCGGGGCGGGCAAGCGCGTCGTCGAGCTTGCGACGGAGCGGAGGCGGCAGCGGGGGGAGTTCGGGCAGTTCATCCACCGGCACGTCAACGGTCCAGGACACGCTCATCCCATACTCCCAGTGGCGCCGCTTCGCCGTTGGTCGACGGTCAAGTTCACGGGTCCAGGGTAGGCGGCCGTCCAGCGGTTTCCTCCAGTGGGCGATTCGTCCGAAAACTGCTGAGTAGCCTCACGATCATCCTCGAATGAGGTCAACATCCCTTCCAGAAAGACTTTCAGATTCGTCTGTTACCGGGCAGGATGACTGGTCGTGACCACCCAATTGGATGACAGTGACGCGAACCGTCTACTGAACACCGCGGTGGCGAACGTTCAGCGTGACCATCCGGTGCACTGGACACATTTCGTTCACTCGGACGAGGAACTCGTACCGCAGCGAACCCGCCACCCCGTCTTCGCCGGGTCGTACGACTGGCACTCCTGCGTCCACCAGACGTGGCTGATCGTGCGCCTGCTCCGCCTGCGGCCCGACCTGCCGGACGCCGCCGACGCGGTCGCCGTGCTGGACCGGCTGGTGACCGACGAGGGCTGCCGGACGGAGGCGGAGTTCTTCCGCGGTCCCGACGGTGCGCACTGGGAACGCCCCTACGGCTGGGCGTGGCTGCTCATGCTGGACGCCGAACTGCGCACGTGGTCCGCGCACGGCGAGTGGGCGAAGAACCTCGCGCCGCTGGTCGAGATCATCCGGGAGCGGACGCTGGCGTGGCTGGCCGACGCCCGCATCCCCACGCGGGTGGGCACGCACGCCAACAGCGCGTTCGCGCTCAGCCTGATCCTGGACGTGGCACGCGCCCACGGCGACGCCCGCCTCACCGACGCGTGCGCGACGACGGCCCGGCTCTGGTACGGCGACGACACGAACTACGGCGCCTACGAACCGGACGCCGCCGACTTCCTCTCCCCCGCCCTGACCGAGGCCGACCTGATGCGCCGGGTCCTGGACACCGACGCGTTCGCCGGCTGGCTGGACCGCTTCCTGCCGGACCTGGACACCCCGCGCTGGGCGACGCTGCGCGAACCGATCCCGGTGCCGGACCCCGCCGACGTGTACGGCTCCCACCTCTGCGGCCTGGCGCTGTCCCGGGCCTGGTGCTGGGCGGCGATCGGCAGGGCACTGCCCGACGGCCACCGCTACCAGGAGTTGGCGGCCCGGGCGGCAGCGGTGCACCACGACGCCGGCTGGCACTACGTGTTCGGCTACGGCTACGCGGCCGAACACTGGCTCGGCACGTTCGCCACGTACCTGGACCTGGGCGCGCTCTAGCGCGGTAGCCGTCCGGTCAGCGGGCCACGACCAGCAGCTCTTCCACGGCCGCCTGGTGATTTCCGTTGCGCAGCAACGGGATCACCGTGACAGCGGCGACCAGCCGGGCCCAGGCGCGCAGCCGGTCGGCGTCGAAGCCGGCCGCCACGAGTCCGGCCAGCCGGTACTCGATCCCGTCGGGTCGCCCAGCTCCGGCCAGCACGTAGTCGACGACGTCGAAGCAGGCGTCACCGACGCACGCCTTCGGGTCGATCGCGACCAGCGTCTCACTGTCGAGCAGGACGTTGCCCAGGTGCAGGTCACCGTGCAGCAGCACGTCGGGCGCGCCCATCGCCAGCACGTCGTCCAGCAGCGCGAGCGCCCGCCGGAAGTCCTCCTCGCGCAGCCGCGCGGCGACCACCGGGTCGCCCAGCTGCCGCATCGCCCGGTGCAGGAACTCCTTGACCCGTTCCCGCAGTGTCCGCCCCAACACCAGGTCGCGCGGCGCCGGAACGGCGTGCAAGGCGTGCACCAACTCGGCGTACACCGCGGGGTCGGGCTGCACGGGCAGTTCGTCGGCACACGTGCCCGGCACGATCTCGGCCATCAGCAGCGCACCCTCGGCCGACGCCAACACCTCGGGCACCCGGCCGCTGGGGGCGAACACCCGCAGCACGGCTGCCTGCTCGGCCAGGAACGCGGGTTCCGGGCTGACCTTGAGCACCGCACGCCGGGAACCGGCACGCACCCGGTAGGCCACCGACGACGCTCCCGCGTCGATCGGCGCACCCAGTGTCAGGTCCCAGTGGGCGGCCAGCCGGCCGGTCAGGTCCGGCAGGCCGGCCACCCAGGACGTCACCGCGGGGCCGAAGCGGCGCGCGAGGCGCTCGGCAACCCCGTCCCGTCCACAGTCAACGAAACTCAGCCGAAGAAGACCTCGGCCTCTTCGTAGCGCTCCGCCGGCACGGTCTTCAGTTCGGCCGTCGCCTCGGACAGCTTCACCCGGACGATGTCGGTGCCGCGCAGGGCGACCATCACGCCGAAGTCACCCTCGGCGACCGCGTCCACCGCGTGCAGGCCGAACCGCGTGGCCAGCACCCGGTCGTACGCCGTGGGCGTGCCGCCGCGCTGGACGTGGCCCAGGACGACCGCGCGGGACTCCTTGCCGGTGGCGTCGGCGATCTTGTGCGCCAGCCAGTCGCCGATACCGCCCAGCTGGGCGTGGCCGAACGCGTCCGTCTGCCCGGTGAGCAGCACGTTCTCGCCACCCTCCGGCATGGCGCCCTCAGCGACGACGATGATCGGGGCGTACTGCCGCTCGAAGCGGCGCTGCACCCAGTCGATGACCTCGTCCAGCTTGAACGGCCGCTCCGGCACCAGGATCACGTTCGCGCCGCCGGCCAGACCCGAGTGCAGCGCGATCCAGCCCGCGTGCCGGCCCATGACCTCGACGACAAGCGCCCTGTGGTGGGACTCGGCCGTGGTGCGCAGCCGGTCGATCGCCTCGGTCGCGATGTGCACGGCCGTGTCGAAGCCGAACGTGTAGTCCGTGGCGTTCAGGTCGTTGTCGATCGTCTTCGGCACGCCGACGACGCCGATGCCCTCGTCGGTCAGCCGCTTCGCGACGCCGAGGGTGTCCTCACCACCGATGGCGATCAGCGCGTCGACGCCGTTGTCCGCGAGCACCGTGCGGATCTTGTCGACGCCGCCGTCGACCTTGAACGGGTTGGTCCGCGACGACCCGAGGATCGTCCCGCCCCTGGCCAGGATGTCCTCGACGTCGGCCAGGCCGATCGGGCGCGTCAGCCCTTCCAACGGCCCCTGCCATCCGTTGCGGAAACCGACGATCTCCCAGCCGTGTGCCTCGATCCCCTTGCGGGTGACCGCGCGGATCACCGCGTTCAGGCCTGGGCAGTCACCACCGCCGGTGAGCACACCGATACGCATCTCATTCGCTCCTCGATAAGCCGGCCAGGCGCCGGCGATTGCAGTCGGCACACCAGAGGGTGGCAGGACTGGATCGGTAAAGCAACCCCGTGGCCATACGTTCACTGACTCTTGGTCTAGACCAGTTTGCACCGTTCGGCCGACGGCCGCCACGTCGGGCGTCAGTCGACCGGAAACCCCAGCTTGCGGCGTTCTTCCTCGATGATCCGCCACCGCACCAGGTTGTGTCGCGCGTCGGCGAGCGCGTCGTGCGCGTCGGACGGTGGCTGCGGCAGTCTGGGCTTGCCGACGTCGTCCCACCGCTGCCGCAGGTCCCTGGTGAACCGGGGCAGGGCACGCGGCAGTGCCGGCATCGCCCCCCACAGCTGGGCCAGCGCGACGTGGTCGTACGCCGCGATCCAGGCCCACAGTTCGATGTCGCACCGGTCGGTGCCGTCCACGCCGAAG
Organism: Pseudonocardiaceae bacterium; assembly: GCA_035546415.1. Classification (GTDB taxonomy): domain Bacteria; phylum Actinomycetota; class Actinomycetes; order Mycobacteriales; family Pseudonocardiaceae; genus DATEPR01. The sequence continues at coordinate 593 of DASZXM010001111.1, read as the reverse complement.
AACGCAAGCAGGTCCTGCTTGATCCGTTCCCGGGACCGCCACGCCCGGTCGGCGGGCGGCGGCAGCTTCGGCAGGACGTTCTGCCGCACCCACGGCCCGGCCTGTTCCGGGTCGAACTCGGTGGACACGGCGTAGAACTCGCGGCCCTTCTCGTCGACGACGCCGATCGACACCAGGTCGATGGTGACGCCGTCCTCGATGAACTCACAGTCGTAGAAGTACCGCACGCGGCGACGGTACCGGCGGCTCAGCCGACCTTCGTGTGCGGCACCCGGTCGGCACTCTCGGCGGCGGGCGGGACGCGCGGCGTCACCGTGTCGAGCGTGGCGGCCGCCGCGGCCTTGTCCATGTCCTCCTTGACCTTGGCCGCGTACACGTCGACGTACTCCTGGCCGGACAGTTCCATCAGGGCGTACATGATCTCGTCGGTGATGGACCGCTCCACGAACCGGTCACCGGCGAGCCCGTCGTAGCGGGAGAAGTCCAACGGCTTGCCGATCTTGATCCGGATGGGGTACGGGTGCCACATCTTCGACCCGATCGGGTTGGCCTTGTCCGTGCCGATCATGACCACGGGGACCACCGGCGCCCTG
>DASZXM010001110.1:0-2514 GCA_035546415.1 Pseudonocardiaceae bacterium | reverse complement strand
TGCCGAACGTGTGAGCCGAGCCGCGGGGCACCAGGACGAAACCCTCCGGACCGACCGTCAGTTCCTCGTCCTCGACCAGGACCGACACCTCGCCGTCCAGGACGAAGTACGCCTCCGAACAGTTGGTGTGCCGGTGCGGCGGCGGCCGGCGGCCGTGCGGTGGCAGCGTCCGTTCCATCAGGGACAGGTCGCCGCCGTCGAGCTCGGCCACCGCCTTGAACATCATCACGCTGCCGCGTGCCGTGTACCGGCTGACTCCCTCGCCGCGTCCGACGATTCCCATCGCCCGATTGTGCCATTCTGGGATCGACGCACCGAGGGGAGAAACCGGATGAACAGAGTGTGGTTGGTGACCGGCGGGAACAGCGGATTCGGCCGGGCCGTCACCGACGCCGCCGTCGCGGCGGGAGACGTGGTCGTGGCCACCGCACGCCGCATCGCCACGCTGGACGGCCTGCCAGAGCACGTGCACCCGGTCGAACTGGACGTCACCGACATCGACCGGATTCCCGCCGTCGTCGCCGACGTGATCGACCGGCACGGCCGGATCGACGTCCTGGTCAACAACGCCGGGCGCACCCACGTCGGTGCCGCCGAGGAGACCACCGACGCCGAACTGCGGTCGCTGTTCGACGTGCACCTGTTCGGGCCTGCCGCGCTGGTGCGGGCCGTCCTGCCGCACATGCGGGAGCAGCGGTCGGGTGCGATCGTGCAGTTGTCCAGCATGGGTGGGCAGCTGTCGTTCGCCGGGTTCGGCGCCTACAGCGCCACCAAGTTCGCGCTGGAAGGGTTCTCCGAAGCGCTGGCCGACGAAGTGCGGCCGTTCGGTATCCGGGTGCTGATCGTCGAGCCGGGCTCGTTCCGCACCCAGCTGTTCGGTGGCGGCAGCAGCCACAGCACCGAGACGACCGTGTACGCCGACACCGTCGGCCGGACCCGCCGGATGGTCGAGACGGGCGGCGGCAGCCAGCCCGGCGACCCGACCAAGGCCGCCGCCGCGATCATCGCCGCCCTGGACGCGCCGACCACACCGCTGCGGCTGCCGCTGGGCGGCGACGCCGTGGACGCCATCCTCGGCCACCTGGACACCGTGCGAGCCGAGATCGCCACGTGGGAGAAGACCGCCAGGGACACGGCTTTCGACTGATCGGGACGCCTGGCCCGACCGGCGGTCAGGCCAGGCGTCGACGGCTGACGGCGAATGGTCGGAACGCGACCAGCGTGGCCGTCGACAGCCAGCGCACGGTCACGCGGTCCGCGCCGACGTCGACGTCTACCGGCACGTCGTCGGGGGCCGCTCCGAGGACGGCCAGGGCGACGAAGATCCCCGTGCCCTCCACCGTCGCGGTCAGGCGCGGCACCGACGCCCACGCCGTGTACGCCGTGCCGGCCGGAGCGGGGAGCTCGTCCGAGCCGGTCCAGCCATGGACCGGCCGCAGGACCGACCGCAGCGGCGCGGCCGTCGCCCAGCCGGTCTGTTCGACCCGGGTGCCCGCCGGTGCACCCCGCACCCGGTGGATCCGCAGCTCGTGCCGGCCCTCGACGAGGACGACACTGTCCACGCGCAGGCCGGGCGGGCGGCCGGTGGCCAAGGCCGGGTGGTGCCACGACGCCGCCCAGCCCCAGCCGTCCCCCTGCCCGGCACCCAGCGGGTGGATGCGCCTGCGGACGCTGCGCTCGCCGGCCACGACGACGGCGAAGTGGTTGTCCGACGGGTTCGACCGGGCCGTCGGACCGGTGTGCGTCGAGTACGCGAACCGCCCGTAGTGCGGGTCGTCGTCGGACGCGGACTCCGGCGCGCCGGGCCGGATGTCGTCGCTGCCGTGGTTGTGCAGCCGCACGATCCCGTCGGCCTTCTGGATCAGCAGGCCCGGTACGGGTAGCGCGATCACCCGGTCGGCGTCGTCCGGCTCCTCGCTGGACGTCCACAGTGGATGGTCGAGCGGGGCGAGCAGGCACACGAAAGCCTTCGCCGCCCAGTACGGCGACGCCGGGCCGGAATAGCGTTGCAGGGTGTCGGCGTGCGGGCCGTGCCAGCCCAGTGTCAGCAGGCCGTCGCCGTCGATCGCGCCGCGGTCCAGGAAGTAGCGCAGAGCGTTGTTCAGCAACGCCTTCGACACGCCCGGCGGCAACGGCGTGTGCCCGGTGACCGCGCCCAGCGCGACCGCCGCCACGGCGGCGAAGCGGTAGGTCAGGGAACGTCCGAAGTGGATCGGGGCACCGTCGGCGCCGAACAGGTGCGCGAACGACTCCAGGTGGGCGCGCAGCCGCTCGCCGTGCGGCGTCGACGCCCCGGCCAGGTGGGCGTCCAGGACCGGGTACAGGTGCAGCGCCCAACCGTTGTAGTGGTCGAACGCGCGCCCGTCGCCGTCGCTGTACCAGCCGGCACCCCGGTACCAGCCGTCCAGCAGTTCCAGGGCCCGATCGCGGGCCCGCCGCGTCTCCTCGTCGCCGCGGCCCACCGACTCCAGGAAACCGGCGACCGTGTACGGGAACAGGTACCAGTTGTTCGGG
>DASZXM010001109.1:0-10907 GCA_035546415.1 Pseudonocardiaceae bacterium | reverse complement strand
CACGAACGGCCCTACGGCTTTCTCGGCCTCGGCTACGCCGAACGCGTAGACGACAGCGCCTACGACGCCGCTACGAACGACCAGCGGCTTCCCTCGCCGGCTGCGTGCGATCACGGATGCGTTGACGGAGAACGAGATGCGAGGGAAGCCGGCACCGTTGACGGAGCAACGGTGCCCCAAGGTGTACGCGAACCCGTTGTCGGCCGTGCTCGACGCGGGTCAGCGGAAGTCGCGGGACTTCGCCATCGTGACCTTGACGTCCAACGGGCGTAGCCGGTCGGCGACCAGGCTGAGCGCACCGTCGACGTTCTCCAGCAGTCCACGGACCACCATCGCGGTGCTGTTGCGCGCCACTCTGCGGTACTTCGTCCACAGATTCACCGAACACACCACGTTGACCATGCCCGTCTCGTCCTCCAGGTTGATGAACGTCACCCCGCCCGCGGTGGCCGGACGTTGCCGGTGGGTGACGGCGCCACCGACCAGCACCCGAGTGCCGCTCGGTACCTCCTGCAGGGCCGCCGCCGTCACCGCGCCCAGGGCATTCAGCTGGTCGCGAACGAACTCCGTCGGATAACTGTCGGGCGACAGGCCGACCGCCCACACGTCCGCCGCGGCCGTTTCGATGCCGTCCATGCCGGGGAGCATCGGCGCTGCCACGCCGATGACCGTGCCGGGCAGTCGGTCCGGACGGTCCTGAGCTGCCGCGCCGGCTGCCCACAGTGCTGTCCGGCGGTCCAGGCCGAAGCAGCTGAACGCACCGGCCGTCGCCAGCGCCTCCCACTGGGCCGTCGTCATCCGCACCCGGCGGGCCAGGTCGGTGACGTCGGCGTACGGCCCGTGCGCGGCGCGCTCGGCGACGAGTTGCTCCGCCAGTTCCGCACCGATTCGACGCACGCCAGCCAGGCCGAGCCGGACCGCCTGACCACCAGCGCTGTCCGCGTGCTGCTCCAAGGTCGGGTGGACGATGCTGGCGTTGATGTCCGGGCTGTGCACCAGCACACCGTGCCGGCGGGCGTCGGCCACCAGGGACTGTGGTGAATAGAACCCCATCGGCTGTGCCCGCAGCAGCGCCGCGCAGAACGCCGCCGGGTGGTAGTACTTGAACCACGCGCTGGAGAACACCATGTGCGCAAAGCTCAACGCATGGCTCTCCGGGAAACCGAAGTTCGCGAACGCCAGGAGCTTCCGGTAGATCATCTCAGCCAGCTCACCGGTGATCCCGTTGGCCGCCATACCGGTGAACAGCCGGTCCTTCAACCGTTCCATCCGCGTCGTGGACCGCTTCGAACCCATCGCCCTGCGCAGCTCGTCCGCGTCGCCCGCGCTGAACCCGGCCACGTCCACGGCGATCTGCATCAGCTGTTCCTGGAACAGCGGCACACCAAGGGTCTTCTGCAGCGCCCTCGCCATCAATGGATGGTCGTACTCCCAGGACGGCGCCTTGCCCTGCGCCTCCTCGGCGTGCCGCTGGATGTACGGGTGCACCGAGCCGCCCTGGATCGGACCTGGCCGGATCAGCGCGACCTCGATCACCAGGTCGTAGAACTTGCTCGGCTTCAGTCTGGGCAGCGTCGCCATCTGCGCCCTGCTCTCCACCTGGAACACCCCGACCGAGTCGGCCTTCTGGAGCATCCGGTAGATGTTCTGGTCGTTGATGTCCAGTTGGCTCAGGTCGACGTGCACACCCTCGTGCCGGGCCACCAGGTCGATCGCATAGCGCAGCGCGGACAGCATGCCCAGTCCGAGCAGGTCGAACTTGACCAGCCCGGCCGCCGCGCAGTCGTCCTTGTCCCACTGCAGCACGCTGCGGTTGTCCATCCGCGCCCACTCCACCGGGCACACCTCGCTCACCGGCCGGTCGGCGAGCACCATGCCGCCGGAGTGGATACCGAGGTGCCGGGGGAAGTCCTCGACGCTGGCGGCCAGCGCGAGCACGTCGTCCGGGACGTCGTCCACGTCCTGCTTCATCGTCGTCATCGGGCCCCACCGGTCCATCTGCCGGGACCACGCGTCCTGCTGGCCGGTGGAGTAGCCCAGGGCCTTCGCCATGTCGCGCACAGCGGACCGACCCCGGTACGTGACGACGTTGGCCACCTGCGCCGCCCGCAGCCGGCCGTGCCGTTGGAAGACGTACTGGATGGCCTCCTCGCGGCGGTCCGACTCGATGTCCAGATCGATGTCCGGGTATCCGTCCCGCTCCGGGGACAGGAACCGTTCGAACAGCAGCCCGTGCTGCACGGCGTCCACGTTGGTGATGCCCAGCGCGAAGCAGACGGCCGAATTCGCCGCCGACCCCCTGCCCTGGCAGAGGATCCCCCTGCCGTGACAGAAGCGGACGATGTCCCAGACGATCAGGAAGTAACCCGGGAAGCGCAGCTTCTCGATCACGGCCAGCTCGTGCCGGATCTGCCGGTACGCCGCCGGATTGTCCGCCTCACTGCCGAACTGGACGCCCGCCCGTTCGAACACCAGTTGCCGCAGGAACGACCGCTCGGTGTGCCCCGGCGGAACCGGGAAAGGCGGCAGGTCCGGCGCGACCAGCGACAACTCGAACGAGCACTCCGTGCCCAGGATGGCCGACCGCTGCACGGCACCCGGGTAGCGCCGGAACCGTTGCGCCATGTCCTCACCGGACCGCAGGTAGGCCATGGGTGCCGGCGGCAGCCAGCCGTCCATCTCGGACAGACTGCGCCGGGCCCGGACGGCCGCCAACGCCGCGGCGACCCGCCCGCGCGCCGGGTGCGAGTAGTGCACGGCGTTGCTCGCGATCGTCGGCAGGTGCAGGTCGGCGGCGATACCGGCGAGGATGTCGTTGCGCTCGGTGTCCTCGGGCAGACCGTGGTCGATGAGCTCGACGTACACGTTGTCGTGGCCGAACATCTCGGTGAGCGTCCGCAGCTCATTCGCCGCCGCCCAAGCGCCCTCCTCGGCCAACGCCCTGCGGACCGGGCCCTTGCGGCAGCCGGTGAGCACGGCGCAGTGTCCGGCGACGTCGGCGACCACCTGGTCGATGTCGTACACCGGCCGGCCCTTCTCGGTGTCGCGCGTCTCGGGCAGGTCCGGCGTGTAGCCCAGATGGCCGGTGGTGATCGTCCGGCACAGCCGGTGATAACCCTCCTGACCCCGCGCGAGCAGCACCAGGTGGTCGCCGAGCGGGTCGGGGACACCGTTCTGCGGCTCGGGCAGGCCGAAGCTCAGCTCGGCGCCGTACGCGGTGCGCACCCCGAGTTCCTTCGCCGCCTCCGCGAACCGCACGGCCCCGTACATACCGTCGTGATCGGTCAGCGCGATCGCGTCGATGCCCAGACGGGCCGCCTGTTCCACCAGCTCCTCGGGGTGGCTCGCACCGTCCAGGAAACTGAAGTTGGAATGGCAGTGCACCTCGGCGTAGGGCACTCGGGGCCCGTCCACCACGTCACCCGCCTGTGGCCTGGCGTCCGGCGTCGACTCGTAGTCGGTGCGCTTCCGCGTCCACGCGGGGCTGTCACCGCCGTCACCGGAACCGGGCTGCGGCGGTCGGCCGGACAGCACCCGTTCCAGTTCGGACCACCGCACCGGCGGGTTGTTCCAGCCCACGGCTAGGTCCGCAGGCTCCGGTAGCCGTCCTCGGGACGGCGCTGCCGGGGCAGGACGACCGGGTGGGCGAACTCACCGGGCCCGGACAGCCACACCACGGCCGATCCGTCCACATCGGACATCTCATCCGCGAGTTCGTGGAACCAGCGCGCGCTACGGTTCCGTGTCGTGTGCGGTAATTCCTCGAACGCCATCAGTCGTATATCCCTTCCACCAGCCAGCGACCACCCTCGCGCAACAGCAACACGGCTGTCTCATTCTCCTGGTTCCCGTGGTTTTCCAACACGACCTGCAACCGGACCGCCCTGCGGGCGTCGTCCGCGTTCCACCAGCGCTCCTCCACCGGCCACGGCCCCGCCCAGCTGAGCACGTCACGGCTGACGCCGGCCATCGTCACCCGACCCGGTGGAGCGGACAGCTTGCGCCAGCCGTTCACCCCGATCTCCCGGCCGCGTTCGTCGGTCACGGTGGCGGGTACCCGTTCGGCCGGCACCACCGACGGCGACGGTCGGAGCAACCGCCCCGGCCAGGGCGGCTCCGGGTCGATCTCCGGCATCTCGTCGCCCCACGGGACGAGATGCACCTGGTCATTGGGCCCGCGACCGCCGCCCAACACGGCAGTGCACACGCCCTCCGGCCCGAGCACGCCCTGGACCCGGACCAGGGCACGGCCAGCCTTCTCGGCGGCCGCGATCGGATCGGTACCGCCGAACCAGAGACCGAACTGCAACGACCGGCCGTCCACGACCTCCTCCGGCACCAGCCGAAGCAGGCTCACGCCGGCGGTGGGCCGCGGATCGCGGGTGGACCGCAGCCAACCGTCCAACTGCCACCGAACACGGTCGGCGATCCCCGCCAGCGTCAGTGGTTCGGCGCAGCGCCAGACACGGTCGCGTTCCTCGCCGGCCTCGGTTCTGGCATGGATGGCCAGCCGCGTGCAGGCCAGGCCGTGACCGGCCAGTGCGGTGTACAACTGCTGGGCAGCGGCCTTCGCGGCGAACGCCGCCGAGTCGACCCGGTCGGCCGGTGGGTCGAGCACGACGTCCACGGCAAGTTCCGGCGGGGGCCGTCGCCGGGCCAATGGTCGTTCCGCGGTACCGCGGGCCAAGCGGTGGGACAGGACGGCCGCGCCCCCGAACCGGGACGCGACGTCCTTCTCGGACAGACTCGCGAACGCACCGAGCGTGCGGAGACCCAAACGGTGCAACAGGCCGATCAGTTCCGTGCGGTCGTTCCTGTCGATCCGGCCGTCCCGCAGCGGGCCGGTCAGGTCGTCGGGCTGGTCGAGTTCGCCGACGGACAACGGGGCCAGGAACTCCGGCGTGCCGCCGATCGGGACGATCGCTCCCCGGCGGGCGGCCAGCAACCCCGCGAACAGCCCGTCGGCGACACCGACCTGGCACTCCACGCCGGCAACGGCGGCGACGTGGTCGATCATGCGCTCGGCGGCCTGCTCCGCACCACCGAAGTACCCGACCGGCCCACGCGCCGGCACGGCGATCACGCCCGGCCGCACCACCTCGACACCGGGGGCGAGTTCCTCGACCGCGGCAGCGACCGGCTCGAACAGGCGTGCGTCCCGATCCGGATCGGGGTCGAACACGACGAGCCCGGGACAGCGGGACTCGGCATCCCGTCTGCGGGTGCCCCGGCGGATGCCCTCGGCGCGGGCCGGGGACGAACAGGCGACGACGCGGTTCGCCGCCACGATCGCCACCGGGACGGTGGGCGGCAGGCCGGCGGTGGCCGCCGCGGTGACGGCGGGCCAGTCCGGGCACCAGACCACGAGCAGGCGCGAGTCCTTCATCCGACCTCCAGGGCGTCGCCTGCTGGGAGGTTGGGAACGGCGGACAGGTGGGACGGCCTTAGGTCGTGGGCGCCGCCATGGGCGCTGTCGTGGGTGCTGTCGTCGGTCAGGGAGTCCGGGCGCCAGTGGAGAGGGCCGGGAGAACCGCCTCGCTCCGGCGGGCCCGGTTGGGCGCGTCGCGCGGGCGAAGTCGGCGGTTCGGCTGCGGTGAATGGACCGGCCCACTCCGGCTGCGGTTGGTTGGGGCGGGCGGTCGATGAATCAGGAACGGCGGACAGGCCAGCGGAACCAGGCCGCTCCGACACTGCGGGCGGCTGGAGCTGGGCGGACGCCGCGGACGGCTGCGCAACAGCGGACAGACCAGCTGAGCCAGGCTGCTCCGACACTGCGGGCGGCTGGAGCTGGGCGGACGCCGCAGGCGGCTGCACAACAGCGGACAGACCAGCGGAACCAGGCCGCTTCGACTTTGCGGGCGGCTGGAGCTGGTTGTGAGGTGAAAGCTCGGGGGTGCCGGTTGGGTTGAGTGGCCTGGAGATCGGGTGCGGTTGGGTGGCGCGGCGGGACATTCTTGTCAGGCGGGACGGGCGCGGAGTGAGTGCCGGCGGGGTGATTTCTGCCGGCTTCTGGTTGGCGGGCAAGTGGATTCGGTCGGTCGCGGGGCGGGCGGCCATGCCTCGGCCGCGGACCGTGATCGTGATTTCGCGTTCGACCAGGTGGCCGTAGCCGTCGCCGAGACCGGTCCAGTGGGAGCCGGTGCAGTCGAGTTCCAGGTCGGCGCCTGGCCACGGGCCGAACGACACGAGGACCGATTCCCGATTCCTGGCGCGTGCGGACAGTCTGCGGGCCAGCGTCGTCAGAGAGCCAGCTCGTTTTGTCAAAGAACCCGTTGCGGCTACCGCAACCACATCAAGGCCGTCGAGCAGGGCCGCGACCACGGCACCCAACTCAGCCCCCGGCCGGGGGACCAGGGCCAGCCGGGAAACCGCCACTCCCAGCTCGGCGGCTGCCAGCAGGCCGATGTCGGGCATGCCCACCACCGCCGCCCACGAGCCCTCCGCCGTGGCCTCGGCGAGCAGCGCGAGCAGCACGGTGGTGGACCCGCGTACCACCACCGTGCTGCCGCGCCGCAAGCCACGGTGCGGCAGCAGGTGTGCCAGTCCCGCGTGTACCGGCAACACCTGACCCACCGGGCCGGCGTCCACACCCCGTTGGTGCTGGTCGAGGACCAGCCGGGCACGCTGCCAGCGCAGCGACCCGGCACCTCCGGGCTGATCCGACGGCGCGACCTCCGCCGGAAGTGACGCCGGTGACGCCACCACTGACCCGGACACCGGCCACCTCCACCACAACAGTCGTGCGCACGCTGGTGCGCATGGACCACCGTGGGGAGACGGCGGCACCGGTCGGCCGAACCCCGATGTCGACCACCACCGTTCGAACACTTGTTCGAACGACATGGCCAAGGTAGCCCGCCCCACCGCCGGCTGTCAAGTGATCACCCGGCGGCGGGTCGTAGCAGGTCAGATGGGTTAGTGGGTGAAGTGACGAATTCCCGTCAGATACATCGTGATGCCGCGGGCCTCGGCGGCCGCGATCGACTCGGCGTCACGGATCGAACCGCCGGGCTGCACGACCGCGCGCACGCCCGCGTCGAGCAGCACCTCCAGGCCGTCCGGGAACGGGAAGTACGCATCCGACGCGGCCACGGCACCAGCTGCCCGATCGCCGGCCCGCATCACGGCCAGCCGAGACGAGTCGACCCGGTTGACCTGGCCCATCCCCACGCCGACCGTGGCACCGTCGTGCGCCAGCAGGATCGCGTTCGACTTCACCGCCCGGATCGACCGCCACGCGAACGCCAGGTCGGCAAGCGTCTCCTCGTCGGCCGGTTCACCGCAGGCCAGTGTCCAGTTGACCGGGTCGTCCCCGGGCGCGTCGATCGCGTCCCGGTGCTGCATCAGCAGACCGCCCGAGACCGGCCGCATCTCCGTGCCGTGACGGGCCGGTGGCTCGGCGACCAGCAGGCGGACGTTCTTCTTGCGGGTCAACACGTCCAGCGTGCCGTCCGCGTAGGACGGGGCGACGATGACCTCGGTGAAGATGTCCGCGACCTGCTCGGCCAGCTCCATGGTGACCTCGCGGTTGACCGCGATGATCCCGCCGAACGCGCTGCTCGGGTCGCACGCGTGCGCCTTGCGGTGCGCGTCCGCGATCGCCGACGGCTCGTCCAGCGTGGACACCGCGATGCCGCACGGGTTGGCGTGCTTGATGATCGCAGCACACGGCAGCGCGTGGTCGTACGCGGCGCGCCACGCGGCGTCGGCATCCGTGTAGTTGTTGTAGGACATCTCCTTGCCGTGCAACTGGCGGGCGTTGGCGATGCCCGGTGCGCCGTGGCCGGCGTGGTACAGCGCGGCACCCTGATGCGGGTTCTCGCCGTAGCGCAGCACGTCGTCGCGCCGCCAGGACGCGCCGACCCACGCCGGGAACGTCGTACCCGGCTCGGGCGCGAGCACGTTGCCCATCCAGGACGCGACCGCGATGTCGTACGTCGCGGTGTGCCGGAACGCCTCCACGGCCAGGGATCGGCGGTCGGCCAGCGTGAAGCCACCGAGTCGCACCTGCTCGGCGACCCAGTCGTAGCGGGCCGGGTCGACGACGACGGCGACGCTGTTGTGGTTCTTCGCCGCGGCACGGACCATCGCGGGACCGCCGATGTCGATCTGCTCGACGCACTCGTCCGGGGACGCGCCGGACGCGACCGTCTCGGTGAACGGGTACAGGTTGACGACGAGCAGGTCGAACGGCGTGATGTCCAGCGTGCGCAACTGTTCGACGTGTTCCGGGTTGTCCATGTCGGCGAGCAGGCCGGCGTGCACCCTCGGGTGCAGCGTCTTGACGCGGCCGTCCAGGCTCTCCGGGAACCCGGTGACCTCCTCCACCGGGGTCACCGGAACACCCGCGTCGGCAAGGGTTTTCGCGGTTCCGCCAGTGGAGACGATCTCCACACCCGCCTCGCGCAAGGCAGTGGCCAACGCCAGCAGGCCAGACTTGTCGGACACGCCGATCAGGGCCCTGCGGACCGGGCGGCGTACGTCGGTTGACTCGGTCACGGGATGGTCACCTTTCGTCCGTGCACAGTGCAGCCCACCCTGGCCAGCCTGCCGACGGTGTCGACAAGCATCCGCCGCTCCACGGCCTTGACACGCTCGTGCAGCACGGCCTCGGTGTCGTCCGGTTCGACGTCGACGGCCTGCTGGGCCACGATCGGGCCGGTGTCGGTACCCGCGTCGACGAGGTGCACCGTGCACCCCGTCACCTTCACCCCGTGGGCCAGGGCGTCGGCCACGGGGTGCGCACCGGGGAACGACGGGAGCAGGGCGGGGTGCGTGTTCAGGATCCGGCCACCGAACGCGGCCAGGAACGTGGGGCCGAGAATCTTCATGAATCCGGCCGACACCACGAGGTCCGGCCGGTACGCGTCGACGGCGTCGGTCAGTGCGACGTCCCATGCGGCGCGGTCGGCGTGATCGGACAGACGCACCGCGAAGTTCGGGATGGTGGCGCGCTCGGCTCTGGCCAGGCCCTCGACACCCAGCCGGTCGGCGCCGACGGCGACCACCTTGGCCGGGTAGTCGGTGGACGCGGTCGCATCGATCAGGGCCTGCAGCAGGGTGCCGGACCCGGAAACGAGGACGACGACCCGGACCGGAGCGGTGAAACTCAGCCGATGGACGTCGGTGGAGTCGGACGGGCTCAGCGTGGTCTCCTGACAGCCGGTGAGCGTGCCCGACCAGCCTAGGCGGTGCCGTCCGCAGGGCTGTGACCGGCCTGAACCGTGTCCGGGGTCACCTCCCCATCGTCATCGTCCCGGCCGTCATCGTCCCAGCCGTCGTCATTCCGGCCGTCGTCGTGAGAGGCATCCGTTTCGGGGCTTCCCTCTGCCGATTCTTCTTCCTCGGGATATTCCCGCTCTTCGTCTTCAGGATCATCCTCTTGTTCAACAATCAGTTCTTCGGAGATTCGGCCAGCCAGCCAGATCGTTAGGACTCCGGGTACCGCGACGAGGGCGAACACCGCCACGCCGAGTAGACCGGCCGGCACGGTCACCGGGTCGAACGGTCCGCCGGCCAGGGCGCCGCCGGCCAGTGCGGCCAGCACCAGCCACGTCAATCCGGCGATCAGGGCAGCGACGCCGACGGACCGCACGCGAGCCGGACTGGATCGGCACCTCAACCCGACCAGCACCCCGGTAGCGGCGGGCAGGAGCATCAGGAACACCCACCAGTGCGCCTCGACGGACGGCACCGGCGCCAGCACCGGTACGCCTGGTACCGGGCCGGCATGGAAGTGCCACTGCGCGAGCGTGAGGTGTCCGATCGCGAACCCTGGGCCCGCGGCGAACGACAAGGCGCCGACCAGGGCGTTCGGCAGGTACGCGACGGACAGCAGGAACAGGCCGAGGCCACTGCCCGTGCCGGACGCGATCGCGTGGAACATGCCGACGGCCGTCGACCATGACGCGAGGAGACCACACGCGAACACCAGGGACGCGACGCCGACCAGGCCGACGACCGCCAGGCGACCGGCGCGCAGGCCGGCGACGGTGGCGTCGTCGGCGCGGTTCAGGACGGCGTCCAACAGGCCGCAGTCGCGGGCCGTGCCCGCGGTTGCCGCCACGGCGGCGAAGACGCCCGCGCCGAAGAACGCCCCCACCGGCGACGCGCTCACGGTGCCGTGCCACAGCGCGAGCAGGGCGGCGAACACGGCGTGCACCCCGCCGACTGCACCGATCACCTTCGCTGCCGAACGCGGCGTGTCCCATTCGAGGCGACGGGCCGTGTTACCGGCTGACCGGCCCACCACGGCCAACATCAGCGCGGTGGGCAGCAGGGGCAACATGCCCAGTTCGTGGCCGCCGACGGTGACCGGCACGTGGTACACAACCAGCCATGCGGGCGCGGCCGCGCGCACCACGCCGCTGGTGGACAGCGATGCACCGGACGCGGTGGCCGTGACGAGCGCCAGCACGGCCGCGATGCCGACGTAGCCCAGGACCAGAGGGGCGACGGCGGCCACCAGCAGCGTCCGTCCGGCGCTTCCGGGCGGGGCCGCGGCTCCATAATGGACCGACTGGACGGTGGGCATACACCCACTCTGACAAAACCGATGGACCGTTCAGGTCAGCCACGCCGAGACCCGAACGGCCCATCGGTGTCCACCCGTTCGGGTGTTACTCGTTGCCGTTGCTGCCCGGAGGCGTGGCCGGGTGGCTGAGTTGGCCGGGGTGCTGGAGAAACTGCGTCGACTGCGGGGCCGGCGGCTGTTGCTGCTGCTGCGGTGGCGTCATGTAGGTCGTGGCCTGGGCCGACTGCTGGTGGCCGGTGGGCGGCTGGCCGTAGCCCTGGTAGTTGCCCGGGTTGTGTGGCACGGCCTGGCGCGGTGCGAGCTTGATCATGTCGTAGTGCAGCAGCACGGCGACGACGGCGACGACCATCTGCAGCAGGCCGAACACCAGGAT
>DASZXM010001108.1:0-18087 GCA_035546415.1 Pseudonocardiaceae bacterium | reverse complement strand
CTGAACGCGTCTGCGCATTGGTTCGCGGGTGGCGCGATCTCTGGCGCGGTCGAGGTGGTCGCGGAGGAGACGAATGGCCCGCCGCACCGGCTGAGGGTGTCCGCGGTGGTTCGCGGGGTGTCGCAGGCGCGGTCGAGGCGTCCCGGAGGACGAACTGGCCCGCCGCGGGGCGTGGCGCACCGGCTGAGCACGCTGCGCGTTGGTGCCGCAACCGCCCCGGCACCGGCCCCGGTCTCCGGTCCGGTTCGCGTGCGCAGGTCATGGCCGGTTTGACGCGCGCTTCCCCTCGCTTTTTTCTAGGCTGACGCCATGCGGCGGAAATCGTGGATCGGTGCTGCGGATCGCGCGTTGATGGCCCGGGTGGCGAGCACCGACTCCGTGCTCCTGGACCGGGTCCTCCCCAAGCTCGGCCGGGCCGCCAACCACGGCCTTCTCTGGTTCGCCGTGGCCACCGCGCTCGGCCTGACCGGCAGTCGCCGCGCGCGCCGCGCCGCGCTCCGCGGGGTCGTCGCGCTCTCCCTGGCCAGTCCGACCGTCAACATCGTCGGCAAGCAGCTCACCGGGCGGGTCCGGCCCGCCGTCGACCTCACCCCGTTGATCCGGCAGTTGCGGGTCGTCCCGCGGACCACGTCGTTCCCGTCCGGGCACTCCGCGTCCGCCGCCGCGTTCGCCGCCGGCGTCACCATGGAGTATCCGCTGCTCGGCATGCCGATCGCGTTGCTCGCGGCCGGTGTGGCTGCCTCCCGGGTGGCGACCGGTGCGCACTACCCGTCCGACGTCGTCGCCGGCGTCGGCATCGGTGTGACCGCGGGGCTGCTGACCGGTTGGTGGTGGCCGCTCACGCCGCCCGGCCCGTCGTCGGCCGGCGCACCGGAACACCCGGCACCCGCCGTTCCCACCGGTCGGGGGCTCATCGTCGTCACCAACTCCGCGTCCGGCTCCGCGGACAGCGACGTCCTCCAGCAGATCGCCGCCGACCTGCCGGACGCCGAGATCGTCACCGCCGCAGGCGACGACCTGCCGGATGCCGTCGCGGACGCGGCCCGCCGCTGTGAGGTCCTGGGCGTGGCAGGCGGTGACGGCACCGTCAACCTCGCCGCCCGCGCCGCCGCCGACAAGGGGCGCCCGCTGCTGGTCATCCCGGCCGGCACGCTGAACCACTTCGCCCGGGACATCGGCGTGGAGTCCGTCGCCGACGCCGTCGACGCGCTCCGCGCCGGGGACGCCATCCGCGTCGACCTCGGCCGCGCCGGGGACGACGGCGTGTTCGTGAACACGTCCAGTGTCGGGCTCTACGTCGACCTCGTGCGGTTCCGCGAACACTGGGAACGCAGGCTCGGCAAGTGGCCCGCCCTGGCGGTCGGCCTCGTGCACGTGCTGCGCCGCGCCAAACCGCGCACCCTCCTGGTCGACGGCCGGGAGCGCACCGTGTGGATGGTGTTCGCCGGCAACGGCCACTACCTGCCGAAGGGCTTCGCGCCCGCCTACCGGCCGCGCCTGGACGACGGGCTGCTGGACGTGCGCATCGTGGACGCCGAATGCCGGTTCGCGCGCACCCGGATCGTGCTGGGCATGCTCACCGGCCTGCTGCGCTGGTGCGGACCGTACGAGGCGACCGCACTCGAACACCTCGACATCGAGTCGCAGCACGGGCCGCTCGGACTGTCCCTGGACGGCGAAGTGACGGCCGTCTCATCACGCGTCACGCTGGCCAAGTCCGTGGGCGCGCTCACCGTGTACCGACCGGCCGGCGCGGCGCGCGGCCCGGGCACCGCCACGGGGTAGGCTTGCCGGGTAGTCGCTGATCCCGTGCGGGAGAGTCCGGACGACACGGTCCGGCGCCGAAGGAGCAACTCCTCCCCGGAACCTCTCAGGCACCCAGGACCGTACGGGTGAGACGCCTCTGGAAAGCGGGTCGCCACGGCCCCGCCGACGGTGCAAGTCCGGTGCAAGGGCACCGGCCGAAGCTCTCAGGCATCCGCGTTCGCGCGGGTACGGACAGAGGGGGAGGGCAGGACGGACGTGTGTCCGACCAGCCCGGCCCGCACCGCACCCGGAGGCACGTCATGACCGACCGCATTCCGCTCGCCGCACTGGAACACGGCACCACGTTCGCCGACCGGCACGTCGGACCGAGGGCGACCGAACTGGCCGCGATGCTGGAGGTCGTCGGCGTCGGCTCCCTGGAGGAACTGGCCGACCGGGCGATCCCGCCGTCGATCCGGGACACCGCCGGTTCCGCGATCCCCGAACCGGCCACCGAGCACGAGGCACTGACCGAGCTGCGCGCGCTGGCCGCGGCGAACCGGCCGATGACGCAGATGATCGGCCTGGGCTACCACGGCACGATCACGCCACCGGTGATCCGCCGCAACGTGCTGGAGAGCCCCGCCTGGTACACCGCGTACACGCCCTACCAGCCGGAGATCTCCCAGGGCCGCCTGGAAGCGCTGCTGAACTTCCAGACCATGGTCGGCGACCTCACCGGACTGCCGGTGGCCAACGCGTCCATGCTGGACGAGGGCACGGCCGCCGCCGAGGCGATGACGCTGCTGCGCCGGGCCGGAAAGTCCCGTTCGGACCGGTTCGTCGTGGACGCCGACACGCTGCCGCAGACGATCGCCGTGATCCGGACCCGCGCCGAGCCGCTGGACATCGACGTCATCGTCGCCGATCTGACCACCGGCCTGCCCGACGGTGAGTTCTTCGGCCTCCTGCTGTCCTACCCCGGCGCGTCCGGCGCGGTCCGGGACCAGGAAAGCCTGGTGGCACAGGCACATGAGCGTGGCGCGCTGGTGGTCGCCGCCGCCGACCCGCTGGCGTTGACGCTGCTGCGCCCGCCGGGCGAGATCGGCGTGGACGCGGCCGTCGGGTCGACGCAGCGGTTCGGCGTGCCGATGGGCTTCGGCGGCCCGCACGCCGGCTATCTGGCCGTGCGCAACGGCCTGGAGCGCAACCTGCCCGGCCGGCTGGTCGGTGTCAGTGTGGACGCGGACGGCGCGCCCGCCTACCGGCTGGCCCTGCAGACCCGCGAACAGCACATCCGCCGGGAGAAGGCGACCAGCAACATCTGCACCGCCCAGGTGCTGCTCGCCGTCATCGCGTCGACGTACGCCGTCTACCACGGACCGGACGGGCTGCGCGCGATCGCCACCCGCGCCCACCGCATGGCCGCGACCCTGGCCGAGGGCCTGCGCGGCGCCGGCATCACCGTCGGCCCGGACGCGTTCTTCGACACCGTGTGGGCGCACGTCCCCGGCAAGGCCGCCGACGTCGTCGCCGCGGCCCGCAGGCGCGGCATCAACCTGCGTCTCGTGGACGCCGACCGCGTCGGCGTCACGTGCGACGAGACCACCACCCGGGAGCACCTGCGTGTGGTGTGGGACGCGTTCGGCATCAGCGCCGACCCCGACCAGGTGGACGCGGCGACGGCCGACGTCCTCGGGCCGACCGGCCTGACCCGCACCAGCGAGTTCCTGACCCACCCGGTGTTCCACCGGCACCGCTCCGAGACGTCCCTGCTGCGCTACCTGCGGGCGTTGTCGGACAAGGACATCGCGTTGGACCGCAGCATGATCCCGCTGGGCTCGTGCACGATGAAGCTCAACGCGACGGCCGAGATGGAGCCGATCACCTGGCCGGAGTTCGCGAACCTGCACCCGTTCGCGCCGGTCGAGGACGCGCAGGGCATCCTGAAGATCGTCGCCGATCTGCAGGACTGGTTGGCCGACATCACCGGCTACGACGCGGTCAGCCTGCAACCCAACGCCGGCAGCCAAGGTGAACTGGCCGGCCTCCTGGCCATCCGCGCCTACCACCGCGATCGCGGGCAGCAGGCACGCACCGTCTGCCTGATCCCGTCCAGCGCGCACGGGACGAACGCCGCCAGCGCCGTCATGGCCGGCATGCGGGTGGTCGTCGTGCAGTGCGACGACAACGGCGACATCGACCTGGACCACCTGCGCCAGGTCGCCGCCGACCACGCCGACGACCTCGCCGCGATCATGGTCACGTACCCGTCGACGCACGGCGTCTACGAGGACACCGTCCGGGACGTGTGCGCGATCGTGCACGACGCGGGTGGCCAGGTGTACGTGGACGGCGCGAACCTCAACGCGCTGATCGGCCTGGCCCGGTTCGGCCGGTTCGGCGCCGACGTGTCACACCTCAACCTGCACAAGACGTTCTGCATCCCGCACGGCGGTGGTGGTCCGGGCGTCGGGCCGATCGGCGTCCGCGCGCACCTGGCGCCCTTCCTGCCCAACCACCCGTTGCAGCCCACGGCAGGCCCCGCGACCGGTGTCGGGCCGATCAGCGCTGCACCGTGGGGGAGTGCGTCGATCCTGCCGATCTCCTGGGCGTACGTGCGGATGATGGGCGCCGACGGCCTGCGCCGGGCGACGCTGACGGCGATCGCGGCGGCGAACTACGTGGCCCGCAGGCTGCACGAGCACTTCCCGGTGCTGTACGCGGGCACCGACCACGGCACCGGCGGCGCGACGTTCGTCGCCCACGAGTGCATCCTCGATTTGCGCCCGGTCACCAAGGCCACCGGTGTCACGGTCGACGACGTGGCCAAGCGGCTGGCCGACTACGGCCTGCACGCGCCGACGATGTCGTTCCCGGTGGCCGGCACGCTCATGGTCGAGCCGACCGAGAGCGAGGACCTCGCCGAGCTGGACCGGTTCTGCGACGCGATGATCGCGATCCGCCAGGAGATCGACAAGGTCGGAGCCGGCATGTGGCCGGTGGACGACAACCCGCTGCGCAACGCGCCGCACACGGCGGCCGCCGTGGCCGGCAAGTGGAACCACCCGTACGGCCGGGAGGAGGCCGCGTTCCCGCTCGGCACGCACTCGCCGAAGGTGTGGCCGCCGGTCCGTCGCATCGACGGCGCGAAGGGTGACCGCAACCTGGTGTGCTCCTGCCCGCCGCTGGACGCCTACGCCGGCTGAGTCAGCTGAGTCAGCCGCCGGGTGAACTCCATGCTGGACAAGGCATCGGTGCTGTCGACGAACTGGTCGACGGCCCCGGTCAGCGGCAGGGACGCGTCCGTCCGCAGGGCGCGCACGAACCGGTCGGCGTCCAGCACCCGGAACGGCCGGTCGTGGAACAGCCGGACGTCGGGGTCGACGGGCTCGGTCAGGCCGAGCCCGTTGTGCATCTCGGCCACCGCCCGGTACGCGGCGACGAGGCGGTCCTCCCGCGCCGGCCAGTCCGATGTGGACAGCGCACCGGTCAGGTGCCGGGCCAGGTCGGTCAGTTCCAGGCGGGCGAACGCCGTGCCCAGCCACTTGCTGTAGGGCGGATAGCGGCGGCGCATCAGCAGTGCCAGGCGCATCACGTCCCGTGCCAGCCGAGCGGTGACGACCGCCGAGCCGAGATCGTCGCCGACCTCGTGACAGCGCCCGGGGAACGCCTCCTCCTGCGCGATCCGCCGCCACTGGCAGGCCAGCACGTGGCGCCACACGTCGTCCGGGTACCAGGCGAGCGCCCGGCGGGCGGGTTCGAGCCGGCCGAGACCGTCGTGGAAGACGCGGCCGCCGGTGACCTCGGCGAGCCGTTGTGTGGGCGTGGCCAGCCAGTCGTGTGTGGACACGCCGTCGCACGGGTCGAAGCCGAGCCACCCGCGCAGCCAGGCCGGCAGGTCGGCGACCTCGACGTGGTGGCGCGGCGGGTCGTCCGGGCTGATCGACCGGACGAACACCGTCGGATATCCCAGCCAGGTGGCCGGCAGTCGCTCGACCAGCATCGCCTCGACCTCGGCGTGCCGGCCGGCCGGGAACACCTGCATGCGCGGCCCCCAGTCGTGGTCGCGGGACCGCTCGGTGTCGAAGCCGAGCACCTCCGACCCGGTGCCCAGGAGGGCGGCCGAGTGCGGTAGGCCGGGGAAGTGCTCGTCGAGCAGTGGGCGCACGGCGCCGTGGTAGAAACTCTCCGCGAGGTCCTGACCGGATACGAAGTCCATGCCACGCAGCGTGCCGCGGTCCGAGGTGGACCCGCACCGGGTTTTCCGTGCCGGGTATACGGTGTGCGCCATGCATGACGGTGGGGGACACCACGGCGGCGGTCACCATCACGGTGGCTCCGGCGACTTCATCGATCCAGCCGTTCGCTCCGGCCGGCGGCCGGCCAACCCGCCGGTCAACCGTTTCCTGCTGATCCTGGTGGCCGGCGCGATCGTGATGATCTTCCTGATACTGCTGCTGAACCGTTAGCTAGTGCGTGGACCGTGTCGCCGCCTGCCAGGCCGCGACCACGGCGCGATAGCCTGCCGCGTCGGTCGGCGTGGGCCCCTGCGCGACGCTGCCCCAGTCCATGCCCGGCGACGTGGCGGGATGCGTGACGCTGTCGGCCACCCGGAAACCCTCCTGGGCCAGCTGCGTCTGCTGCGGTTGGGTGAGTAGGAAGTCCCGGAAGTTCTCGGCCGCGGCCACGATGTCACTGGTCACCCAGGACCCGGTCAGCGGCATGAACGGGAAGTCCGCGAACGGCATCGGCCCGGACAGGCGCACCTCGTCGAGCACGTTCATCGGCTTGACGTCACCGTCGATGCCCAGGTTGCGCTCGTACAGCTCGACCTCGGTGACCGGGACGGCGCCGAATGGAGCGTGCGCGATGCCGTCGGCGCCACCGAGCGACACGAGCGCCTGGTGGGTGCTCGTCGGCATCGGTTCGGGTTGGCTCGCGGCGAGGTTCTCCAGGTCCTGGTGGACGTTCGGCGAGTTCAACAGCCGTGTGGTCACCGGCGTCTGGCCCTGGGGCGTCGCCGGGTCGAGCATGGCCTCGACGGCGAGTTCACTGGCGGCGTTGGCGCCCGGGTCGGGCAGTGCCATCGTGAACTGTCCCCATCCGGGTTCGCCGAACGACGACCACCCGGCGGCCCGCGACACCAGCGCCGGCAGCCCGGTCAATGCGGGAGCGCCGGCCGCGATGACGGCTTTCGCGGCGTCGGACGGCATGGCAAGCACGACCGGACTCGTGGCGATCGACTGCGGCGGGTCGCCCACGGAGTGCGCGGGCAGCTGGTTGGTCCAGAGCGTGGAGTCGGCGACCCAGGCGTCCGGGCGCGGCCCGAACCGGTTCGTGTCCCATCCGCGGGCCAGGCCGGTGAGCACGGACTTCGGGTCCACAGCGGAGACGGCGACGGTCACGCAGTGGTCGGTGACGACGGGGTTGGTCCGCACATAGGCGGCCGCGGCCCGCCCGATCGCGGTGGCGACCGACGGTACGACGGCGATCTGGATGCTTTCGTTGCCGGCCGGACAGGTCGCGCTCGTGGTGGCGGCGTTGCGCACGGTGTCGCGATGCAGCCAGGACCAGCCGAACCAACCACCGACGATCAGCAGGACGGCGACGAACGCGGCGACCGGCCACCGTCTTCGATGAGCGGCACCGGCGATGGGAACGCGGTATCGAGGCTCCGACCCTTTCGCCCGGTGACGCCCCATCGGACCGCCTCCCTCACCCCGCGGCACCAACTCGGCGGTGCGCGGTGGACAGCCACGCTAACAGGTGAACCGGTGCTCCGAACAGACGTGACGCTGGGTGAGTGAAAGCGATGTACGCATGCACCCACATGCGTCGCGCCTCGGGTCCGCTGCGGGGGTCAGGGCGGCGGCTCCTCGGTGGGTTGTGGGTCGGGCGGGTTGCGGGTCGGGTCCGCTGCGGGCCAGGGCTGCGGCTGCGCGGGCGGGTTGCTGCTCGGGCCGGTTGCGGGCTGGGCCGGTCGGGTCAGGGTGGGTTGCGGGTCGGGCGTGCTGCCGCGCAGGTGGTTCGCGGGGTCAGGCCGGTTCGCGGTCCGGCTGGTGCGGGCGGACTCCGTGCGGGTCAGGTCGCCGATCCGACGTGCGTCGCGTCTCGGACCGTGCCGATGTACTCCTCGACCAGGTCTTCCAGCGCGACCACGCCGACCACCGAGCCGTCCGGTTGCACCGCGCGGGCCAGGTGGCTGCTCGACCGGCGCAGGGCCGTCACCGCCTCGTCCAGCCGGGCGTCCGTCGGCACCTCGGGCAGGCCGCGGATCCTGGCTCGCGGCACCGGGCCGTCCGGGTCGCCGTCGAGCAGGTCCAGCACGTCCTTCACGTGCAGGTAGCCCACCAGCCTGCCGTCGGTCGAGCGCAGCGGGAAGCGGGAGAACCCGGTGGCCGCGACGACCGCCGTCACCTCGCCCACCGTGGGCGCCGCCGGCAGGGACGTCAGGTCCGCCAACGGCACCAGCACGTCGGCGACGGTGCGTTCCGCCGAGGACAGCGTCTGCACCAGCCGCTGCGACTCGGCTCCCTCGATCAGGCCCTCCTCCTGGGACTCGGCGATCAGCGACGCCAGTTCGTCGGGGGTGTAGGCGGCCTCCAGTTCACCCTTCGGCGTCACCCGCAGCACCGCCAGGGCGGCATTCGCCAGTGCCGTGAACACGAACAGCAGCGGCCGGGTGAACCGGCAGAACGCGAAGTGCACCGGAACCAGCCACATCGCCGCCCGCTCCGGACCGGCCAGCGCCAGGTTCTTCGGCACCATCTCGCCCAGCATCGTGTGCAGCGTCGTCACGATGCCCAGCGCGATCGCGAACCCGACGACGTGCACCACCGCAGATGGCACGCCCACCGCGTCGAACGGCCGCTCCAGCAGGTCCGACACCGCAGGCTCGGCCAGCGCGCCCAGGCCCAGCGAGCACACCGTCACACCGAGTTGTGCGCCCGCGATCAGCAGCGGCAGTTCGTGCCCGGCGCGCACCGCCATCCGGGCCCGCGTCTTGCCCTCCTCGGCCAGCGTCTCCAGCCGGTCACGCCGCGCCGTGATCACCGCGAACTCGGCGCCGACGAAGAAAGCGTTGCCCAGCAACAACAATACCGTGATGAACAGCGCGAGCCCGATGTTCATGCCGGCTCCACCTTGGACAGTCGCAGCTCGGCGATCCGGTGCCGGTCCATGCGCATCACGGTGATCCGCCAGCCGTCGATCCGCACCTCGTCGCCCACCTCGGGGATCTCGCCCAACCGGGCCAGCACCAGGCCGGCCAGCGTTTCGTACTCGCCGTCGGGCATCCGGAACCCGGTCGCGTCGGCCACCTCGTCGTCCCGCAGCAGGCCGGACACCAGCCAGCTGTTGCGCCCCAACGGGCGCACCGCAGCGGCCTCACCCCGGTCGTGCTCGTCGCGCACGTCGCCGACGATCTCCTCGACCAGGTCCTCCATGGTGACCAGGCCCGCCGTGCCGCCGTACTCGTCGACCACGATGGCGACCTGGAGACCGGAGTCGCGCAGCCGCTCCAGCAGCGCGTCCGCCGGCAGCGTCTCCGGCACCGTCGGGACCGGCAGGGCCAGCGTCGACACGGCGGTCGTGCGCCGCCGGTCGGTCGGCACCGCGAACACCTGCTTGACGTGCACGATGCCGCGCACGTCGTCCAGATCGCCGTCGTACACCGGGAACCGCGAGAACCCGGTCCGCACGCTGACGTCCATCAGGTCGTGCACAGTGGCGTCGATGGCCAGCGACTCGACCCGCACGCGCGGCGTCATCAGCTCCTCGGCGGTCAGCTCGCCGAACCGCAGCGACCGGTCCAGCAGCGTCGCTGTGCCCTGGTCCAGCGTGCCCTGCTCGGCCGACGACCGGACCAGCGAACCGAGCTCCTGCGGCGAACGGGCCGACCGCAGCTCTTCGGCCGGTGCCACGCCGAGCCGACGCACCACCCAGTTCGCCGAGCTGTTCAGGGCGTTGATCATCCAGCGGAACACGGTCGAGAACGTGGTCAGCACGCCGGCCACCGCACGGGCCGTGCCCAGAGCGTGCGCGATGGCGATGTTCTTGGGCACCAGCTCGCCGAACACCACGGACACGGTCGTGGCCAGCAGCAGCGCCACCACGTAGCCCAGCGGCTCGGCGGCGCCGTCGGGCAGGCCGATCGCGGTCAGCACCGGCCGCAGGAGACCGGCGATCGACGGCTCGGCCAGGTAGCCGGTGGCCAGCGTGGTGATGGTGATGCCCAGCTGGGTGCCGGACAACTGGAACGACAGCGAATGCTGGGCGCGGGCGATCTGCTGGGCCCGCCGGTCGCCGACCTCTTGGAGGTGGCGGTCCACCGTGACCCGTTCCAGCGTGGTCAGTGCGTACTCGGCGGCCACGAACACGGCGGCGCACGCCGTCAGCACCAGCACGGCGACGACGCCGAGCACGTCGAACAGGGACCCGGTCACCTCGCGACTCCGCTCGCACGGCGCTCCGGGCTGATATGGCCGCCGGGGCCGGACCCCGGCTGGCTACTGTCGCCAGGCGTAGGTGCGTTGCGCACCGAAGGAGTCACTCCTCACGAAACAGGGGCTGAGCAGCGGGTACAGCGCTGTGCGCACAGTTTAGCCGAGCGCGACGACGGTGAACGGCGATCCGCCGATTCGCTCTGTCGACTCAGGTGGTCCTCGGCGTACCGTGGTGGCTGTGAGACTGCGCAAGCGTCGCCGGGGTTCCAGGAAACGCCGGACACCGCAGGAGCGGACCGACTTCGTCCCGGTCGAGATCGACGAGCTGTTCGGGCCTTCGCGCAAGCACATCCACGAGCGCAAGGAATGGGTGGCCGTGGCCAAGGTCGACGACCACGAGGCTGGCGCGGGGCCCATCGATCTGGACTCCGGTGTGGTGCGGCTGACGCTGCCCGAACCCACCAACTGACGTCTCACGACAGCAGGTCGGCCGGCACCGGTCGGCCCGCCACGGGCAGCCGCAGCACCCCGTGGATGTTGCGTGACCTGCGGCGCGTGACCGGTCCGGCCGCGTGCAGGTCCGGGTACCGTGCGAACAGCGCGCGCAGCGCGGCCGCCGCCTCGATCCTGGCCAGCCCCGCACCCAGGCAGTAGTGGATGCCGGCGGAGAACGCCAGGTGGTCCCGGTTGTTCGGCCGGGTCGGGTCGAACTTCTCCGGGTCGGTGAACACGGCGGGGTCGCGGTTGGCGCCGGCCAGGATCAGCACGACGGCCCCGTCCCTGGGCAGCCGGACATCCCCGATCGTCACCGGTTCGTGGGCGATCCGCATCGTGTACTGCACCGGCGGGTCGTGCCGGAGCACCTCCTCGACCACGTCGTCGACGCGGTCCGGGTTGGCCAGCAGCCAGTTCCGTGCCTCGGCGTTGTGCAACAGTTCCAGGGACGCGTTGCCGATCAGGTTGACCGTCGTCTCGAAACCGGCGACGAGCAGCAGCTCGGCGGTGACCACCAGGTCGGCGGCCGTGACCGGCTCGTCGCCGTCCCGCTCGGCGGTGGCCAATTCGCTGACCAGGTCACCGGTCGGCTCGGCGCGGCGTCGGGCGAGCAGGTCGCTGAAGAAGCCGTACATCTCGTGCAGCGAATCCCGCAGCCGCCGGTACTGGCCCAGCGTCCACGTGCTGTCCAGGGACAGCGCCACGGCGGCGCCCCAGCGCAGGAACCTCGGGTACTCGCTGTCCGGCACGCCGAGCAGGTCGCAGATCACCTGCACGGGTACCCGGACGGCGAAGTCACCGATCAGGTCGAAACGGTCCCTGTCGGCCAGTTCGTCGAGGAACCGGTGCACGATCGACTCGACCCGGTCGGCGCGCTCGCGCAGCGCCCGGGGGGTGAACCAGGGTGCGACCAGGCGCCGCAGCCGGGTGTGGCGGGGCGGGTCGAGGGACAGGAACGAGCGGTCGATTGGGTTGAGCGCGGGGATGCCGTCGGCGGCGGCCACCTCGCCCGCGCCGGTGGACTGCCAGTCGTCCCGGCCCAGTCCCTCCGACGTCTGCACGCCGAAGCGGCTGTCCCGCAGGATCGAGTTGGCGATGGCGTGCGACGTGGTGGCGTAGACGCCCAGCCGGCTGCGGGTCAGGTCGCCGCCGCCGCGGATGCGTTCGTAGATCGGGTAGGGAGAGGCGTTCGGTGACTTGCTGAGCATCGTGGCGACCGGATCGCCGAACAGGGCGTGCCCGCGCAGCAGGTTCCGGAAGAACAGCATGGTGAGCCCGATCCGGGCGTCCGAACGCAGTGTCATCGCCACTCCCTCC
Source organism: Pseudonocardiaceae bacterium (assembly GCA_035546415.1). GTDB lineage: Bacteria > Actinomycetota > Actinomycetes > Mycobacteriales > Pseudonocardiaceae > DATEPR01. The sequence goes on along the minus strand of DASZXM010001108.1, from coordinate 6,082 downwards.
CGCGTTGACGAATCTATCAGGGTGCGCAAGAATCTCGCTAACTAAGATGAATGGCTGATGAAAGGGTGAGTGTGGTGGGGACGCTCCCGCAACGATCCACCGAAGGGCTGCCGGCGACGCGGCTGTCCGACCAGGACCGTGAACAGGCCGTCGCGCTGCTCAACGAGGCGGTCGCGGACGGCAGGCTGACCTGGCAGGAACACGCCGAACGGGTGGAGTTGGCGTGGTCGGCGCGCACTCCGGACCAGTTGGCGCCGTACCTGGCCGACCTCGGCACCGACCTCGCCCGGGTGGTGCGGCGCGGCGGCGAGCCGCAGCGGGTGGTCGCCAGGGCCAGCAAGATCATCCGTCGGCCGGAGCCGGGCCGACGCATCGAGGCGAGGTCGCTGTTCGGGGCGGTGTACCTGGACCTGACCGACGCGGTGGACGGCGAGGAGTTGCTCGTCGAGGCGTCGTCGTTCTGCGGCAAGGTCGTGCTGACGGTCAGCGACGACGCCACCGTTGTCGACGAGGGGGACGCGGTCCTGGGCAAGCGCAAGATCCTCGCGCCGTCCCCGGTGGGTGGGAACGGTCCGCTGATCCGGATCACCGGTCGCAGCACGCTGGGTCACCTCAAGGTGTTCGGGGAGAACCACCACCGCTGGTGGTGAACGCGACGGCTGCGGCCACGATCTGACCCACGGCGGCGAGCAGGATCATCCCGGCCGGCCCGAGCGCGGTGGTCAGCGTGCCGCTCAGGACCGATCGGACCGCGAACGCGCCGATCTTCAGGCTCGCGCCGGTCGTGGCGACCTGCGCGAGCAGCGTGTCGGGGGAGTAGCGCTGGCGGGCCGCGAACACGGCCGGCAGCGTGGGGCCTTCGAGGAACCCGGCCACGACGGCGACGACGAGCGTGGCCGTCAGCGTGGACATGGCGGCCAGCAGGGCGAGCAACAGGCCGTAGCCGGCGACCGAGACGCCGACGACGTGCTCGGGTCGGAGTTTTCGGAGTCGCGGTGCCAGCACCAGAATGCTGATGACGCCGCCGACTTCGAACGCGGTCCAGAGGTAACCGGCGGACGTCGACCCGACGCCCAGGTGCGTCATGCGCGCCGGCAGCGCCACCACCAGGAGTCCGACGCAGCCGTAGCTGATCACGCTCGCGAGCGTGGCGGCGCGGAGCGGTCGCGTGCCGGCGAGGTGGGCGAGGCCGCGCCGGGCGACCTGGAGGAGCGGTGGCCGCTCGGTGGGCGCCGGGTTCGCTCGCAGGCCCAGCGTGACAGCCGCCGCGGCGAGGGCGACGGCTCCGATCGCCGACACGGCGGTCGCCGGACTGGCAACGGCCGCGAGCGTGCCGGCGAGCGCCGGACCGCCGATGGCCGGACCGTTGACGGACACGGCGTCCACCGTGTTGGCCTTTGGGAGTGCCGGTCGGCCGACCATTCCCGGCAGGAGGCTGGAGTAGCCGGCGCTGGTCAGTGGCAGGCTCGCGCCGGCCAGGGCGGTCATCGCCACGACGAGGACGGCCGGCACGTGCCCGACGAACAGCACCAGTCCGACGCAGACGGCTGTCAGGACCAGCTCGTTCCCGGCCAGCGCGAGAGTCGGGCGGCGGGCGTGGGACAGCCAGGCGCCCAGGAACGGGCCGGTGAGCACGGCGGGGAGGGTGTAGCCGGCGACGGCGGCGCCGGACAGGGCGTAGCTGCCGGTCCGGTCGATGACGAGTAGGACTACGGACAGGCCCACCATTTCGTCCGCGAACCGCGCCAGGGTGGCGGCAACGGCGTAATGCGCCAGACGCCCGGTCGGCAGACTGGAGATCCCCTCGGTACGCAAGTCGGTACGCAAGATCCCAGCTTCGCATCCGCCGTTCCGGGCGGAAACCGAATTTCGGCACGCGGAGCGGCTGGTCGCGCGGGTCGGGGTGGCTGGGCGCTTCCCGCCACGGCCCGGCGCGGTCCGGCTTGGCCTGGCCCGGTCCGGCTTGGCCCGGCTCGGCTTGGCCCGGCTCGGCTCGGCTTTGCTCGGCTCGGCTTTGCTCGGCACCTCATTGGCCCGGCTTGGCTTGGCCCGGCTCGGTCCGGCTCGGTCCGGCTTGGCCTGGCTTGGCCCGGTCCGGCTCGGCTCGGCTTGGCCCGACACGGCTTGGCTCGGCCTGGCCCGGCTCGGTCCGGCTTGGCCGGCTCGGCCCGGCCGGCCTCGGCTAGCTGCGGCGGTGGCGGCGGACCGTTTCCTCGACCAGGTCCAGAACCGGGTCCATGTCGTCCGCCGGCAGGCCCATCGCCAGGTGGGACACCAGGCCCTCCAAGACCAGTTCCAGGAAGCCGGTCAGGACGTCCACGTCCACGTCGTCGCGTAGGTTGCCGGCCGCTCGTTGGCGCAACAGGCGTTGTCGCGTCGCCTTCGTCAGTTGTTCGGAGCGTTCCGCCCATCGGGCGCGGAAGTCGGGGTCCGTGCGGAGGCGCCGGGACACCTCCAGCCGCGTGCCCAGCCAGTCCGCCGGGTGTTCGGCGTCGCCGCTTCGTTGCGCCAGTAGGTCCCGCATGACCTGGACCAGGCCCTGTTCGGCCACCACGTCCGCCATGCGGTGCGCGTCGTCCTCGGCCAGTGCCAGGAACAGGGACTCCTTGTCCCGGAAGTGGTGGAAGATCGCGCCCCGGGACAGGCCCGTGGCCTCCTCCAGGCGGCGCACCGTGGCACCCTCGTAGCCGTGCCGGGCGAAGCACGCCCGCGATCCGTCGAGGATCTGCCTGCGGCGCGCGTCGAGATGATCCTGGCTGACCCTGGGCATCGTTCGATCGTCCCAGCACGACTGCCCAGTTCGCAAACCGTACGTACGGCTTGGGAGCAGGATCACCCGGACGGCGCATCGCAGCCTATCCGTCCCAGTCGGTGGCACGTCCGCTCGACACGTGGGACGGTCGGCGGCACTCGAAGCGTCCCGTTACGAATCATGTTACGGCGTCCATACCCAGCTCACCGCTGAAAACGCCGGTGTGTGGCACGCCGTGGCCAACTGTCGGCCACGCGCGGTTCACCCGCGACTTCGTGCGACTGTCGGACCCCACGGGTAGCGTCGATCAGACCTACCGAAATACGAGGAAGTCGCACCATGACCGCCTTACGGGACAAGGCCGCGGAGGCGGTCTCGGCCCCCCTGCACAACCGTGCGGCGGCCGAGACCTACGTCGCCTCCGTGTGTTTCAAGCACGGGCCACCACAGTTGGTCGGCGTCGAGTTGGAGTGGACGGTGCACGACGCGGACGATCCGCGTGCCCCACTCGAACTCTCCCGCCTGAGAGCCGCGCTCGGAGCGCACGCCCCCACCACCGTCCACCCGGACAGCCCGAACCTGCCGTTGCCACGCGGTTCGCTGGTCACCGTCGAACCGGGTGGACAGGTTGAAATTTCCGCCCCACCGAACAGTTCCCTGGCCGATCTCATCACCGCCGTCACCGCGGATGCGGCCACCGTCGCCGATCTGCTCGCCGCACAGGGCCTCGTGCTCGGCGGCACCGGCCTCGACCAGGGCCGCACAGTGCAACGTCTGCTCGACACTCCCCGCTACAGCGCCATGGCCGGCGCGTTCGCGTCCCACGGACCGGACGGGTTGGCCTGGATGTGCACGTCCGCGGGGCTCCAGGTGTGCGTCGACGCCGGGGAACCGGACCGTGTCGCCACCCGGTGGGCAGCGTTGCACGCACTCGGACCCGTGATGTCCGCGCTGTTCGCCAACTCCGGCCAGCAACGCGGCGACTGTGCGACATGGGCGTCCGGTCGGATGCGGACGATGTTCCGCGCCGATCCGGTGCGCACCCGGCCGTCACCCGTCACCGCCGACCCAGCCGGGTGGTGGGCCAGACGCGCACTGGACACGCCCGTCATCTGCGTGCGACGGGACGACGGGTGCTGGGATCCACCGCGGGAGATGACGTTCGCGGACTGGATAGCCGGCGCCATCGGTGACCCGCCGACGCAGGACGACCTCGACTACCACCTGTCCACGCTGTTCCCGCCGGTTCGCCCGCGCGGCTACCTGGAGGTCCGCTACCTGGACGCCCAGGACGGGGACAACTGGGTGGCACCGGCCGTCCTGTTGGCCGCACTGATGGCGGACGAGTCCACTGTGGATGACGTGCTGGCCGCGACCGAGCCCGCCGCGGGCCGGTGGCTGCACTCGGCCCGCTACGGCCTCGCCGAACCGCGCATCGCGGCCGCGGCGACGGCGGTGGTGGGGCTGGCCGAGAAAGCCGTGCGGACCGGCGTCGACATCGCGCCCGAACTGGCCACCACGGTGCTCGACCGGCTGGCGGAACTACTGGAGAGCGGGGGAAACGGATGACCATCGAAACGGAACGGCTGCGGGACACCGTCGCGGCGACCCTGCGCAGGGCGCGCGACCGCAGCACGGTGCTGACCGACGCCGTGGACGACGACGACCTGGTGAAGCAGCACTCGAAACTCATGTCACCGCTGGTGTGGGATCTCGCTCACATCGGCAACCAGGAAGAGCTGTGGCTGGTCCGGGACGTCGGCGGGCGGGAACCCGTGCGCCAGGACATCGACCAGTTGTACGACGCGTTCCAGCATCCGCGCGCCACGCGGCCCTCGCTGCCGCTGCTCGGTCCCGCCGAGGCGCGCGGCTACGTCCGTGAGGTCCGGGACAAGGTGCTGGACGTGCTGGAGCGCACCCCGTTGGAAGGCAGGCGCTTGGTCGAGCGGGCGTTCGCCTTCGGCATGATCGCCCAGCACGAGCAGCAGCACGACGAGACCATGCTGGCCACACACCAGTTGCGGTCCGGGCCGCCGGTGCTGGACGCGCCGGAACCGCCGCGACCGCCCGCCGGGCAACGGCTGCCGGCGGAGGTCGTCGTCCCGGCCGGGTCGTTCACCATGGGCACGTCGGCCGAACCGTGGGCACTGGACAACGAACGCCCCGCGCACGACGTCCACGTCGACGCGTTCGCCATCGACACCGTCCCGGTGACCAACGGCAGGTACCTGGAGTTCGTCGCGGCGGGCGGCTACGACGACCCGAGGTGGTGGAGCGAAGCCGGCTGGGCGTATCGCACCGAGGCCAACCTGGTCGCGCCGCGGTTCTGGTCGCGCGACGGCGATCGCTGGGTGCGAACCCGGTTCGGCGTCGTGGAACCGGTGCCCGTCGACGAACCCGTCGTGCACGTCTCGTTCCACGAGGCCGAGGCGTACGCGACGTGGGCCGGCAGGCGGCTGCCCACCGAGCCCGAGTGGGAGAAGGCGGCCCGGTTCGACCCGGTGACCGGCCGGTCCCGCCGCTTCCCCTGGGGCGACGACGAACCAACGCCGGAGCACGCCAACCTCGGTCAGCGGCACCTGCGGCCGGCGTCGGTGGGTGCCTACCCGGCCGGTGCGTCACCGTTGGGCGTGCACCAGTTGATCGGCGACGTCTGGGAGTGGACCAGCAGCGACTTCACCGCCTACCCGGGGTTCGTCGCGTTCCCGTACCGGGAGTACTCGGAGGTCTTCTTCGGACCGGACTACAAGGTGTTGCGGGGCGGGTCGTTCGGCACCGACGTCGTCGCCTGCCGGGGCACGTTCCGCAACTGGGACTACCCGATCCGGCGCCAGATCTTCGCCGGGTTCCGGTGTGCCAGGGACGTCACAGCCGACGAGTTGGCCTGACGTGTGCCGGCACATCGCCTATCTGGGACCGCCCCGCACACTGGCCGATCTCCTGCTGGAGCGCCCGACCGGGCTGCTGCGGCAGAGCTGGGCGCCCTGTGACATGCGCGGCGGCGGCACGGTCAACGCGGACGGGTTCGGCGCCGGCTGGTATCCGGCTCCCGGCGCCGAACCGGTCCGCTACCGCCGCTCCGTTCCGATGTGGACGGACGCGAACTTCGTCGCGCTCGCCGGTGTCGTGTCCTCCGGTGCCGTGCTGGCCGCCGTGCGGTCGGCGACCGTCGGCATGCCGGTGAACGACATGGCGTGTGCACCGTTCACGTGGGACCAGTGGCTGTTCAGCCACAACGGCCGGATCACCGGCTGGCCGGACTCGGTGGCCGAACCGGCCGCCGAGCTGCCGGTGACCGATCTGCTGACGATGGAGGCGCCGACCGACGCG
>DASZXM010001107.1:0-15126 GCA_035546415.1 Pseudonocardiaceae bacterium | reverse complement strand
GCACAGGGTGGTCAGCGCGGCGAGCTGTTCGGCGATCATGACACCTCGATGGAGATCAGGTGGTTGTCCTCACCGCCGATGCGGATGGCGGCCGCGTGGTCGGCCGCGGTGAGCGCCTTGCGGTTGGAATCCGGCACCAGGCGGATCTGTTTGCTGCGGCTCAACTGCTTGAGCACGGCGTCGACCTCGTCGGTCGGCGCGCCGCCGAGCATCGACCGCAGCTCGGCCAACCCGACCCAGTCACGCGGCGCGGGCGCCAGCTTGCGGTACGCGACGCGGATGCGGCTCTCGATGTCGTCCGGCGTCAGGTCCTCGGCCTGTGGCGCGAACACCTCGGCGACGCTGAAGTGCTCCCGCTCCATGAACTCCGCGAGAGCGGCCAGGACCGGATACATCGCCACGGCCAGTAGGCTGCGCGGGCGCGGCGGTGGTGGAGTCGCCGCGGTCAATTCCTCGCGGCACCATGCCCAGCCCCGATCGGTCAGCTCGTGCACCAGGACGCTGCCGTCCTTCCTGGAGGCGACGAGGCCGAGGTCGTTCAGTTGGACGCGTTCCTTGCCGGTCAACCGGAAGCCGACGATCTCGTCGAGCTCCGTGTTGCTCACCTCGCGGGCCAGTGCCATCAGGGTGAGCATCGCGGCGGTCTGTCCGTGCCCCAGGCGGTTGGTCATCCGGGTTCCTTCCCGTTGTGGGTTTTCCGGTACGCATCGAACGCTCGGACGACCCGTTCGATGCGTTCGCCGATGTCCTCCGGGCTGGAGGTGAGCAGCGTGTCGGCGGCGTCGCGCTGGATGTCGGCGAAGTCCGGGTCGGTGACCGTGGTCCCGCCGTTGAGCTGGTTCGCCAGGTCGGTCGCCACCTCGGCCGGGCCGTGCGCCGGGCCGAACCGGAGGAACCGCAGGTTGCCGACGTAACCGGGCAGCGCGCCGGGCCGGGTGCCCTGGCTGAGCACCGGGATCAGCCTGCGGTCCTGGCCGAGCGTGCGGTGCAGGAACAGCTCGACCTCGGCCGACTGCCACCGGCTCACCTTGCCGTCCACGATCAGGCACAGGTGCCGCGCGTCGTCCTCGGCCCTGGCCAGCAGCGAACGGTCACCGGACAGCGACAGCTCCGCCCGCACGCCGAGCTGGTCCAGCTCCTTCTTCAGCTCCGTCGCGGTGTCCAGTGTGGAGCGTGGGGTGCTGACCCGGACGTCGTGGGTGTACGTCCGGTTGCCGCCGCGCGCCGAGGCGACGTACGCGTCGCGGTTCTCGGCGAGCAGGTCCGTGCGGTCGAAGTGATGGCCGACCACGGCCGCCACCGTCTCCAGGGCGTAGCTGATCTGGTCCGGGGTGGGGCTGGACTCCACCCGCACCGGCAGCTGTTCGCCGAAGCTCCAGTACGACACGTACGGCAGCGTCAGGTGGCGGGACATCAGCTCCGGTGGGACGTCCCGGGCGATCCAGTTGCGGAACAGGCCCTTCGTCTCGTCGAGGCAGATCCGGCGCCACGACTCCGCCCGGTCGTACTCCTCGCGGGCGTCGAACCGGGACAGCACCGGCAGCACCGTGAGCTGCGGGCGGTCGTAGGGCATGCGGTCGCGGGCCACGCCCGCCCGGCGCGCGATGTCGACGGCGCCGCGGATGCTCTGCTCGTTGGCGGTGAACAGGACGACCAGCCGGTCGGGCAGGTGTGCCGTGCAGATGCCGCCGATGTCGGACACGCCGGTGCGGCTGTCCAGCAGGACGTAGTCGTAGTCGGTTGTCCAGCGGTCCCGGCACTGCTCCAGGTAGTCGGCGAAACCCGCTTCGTACAGGCGTTCCCAGTCGATCGCCTGCACGCGGCCGACATAGTCCAGGTCGTCCGGGCCTGCCGCGAGCAGGTCCAGTGTGCCGACACCGGTCAGCCGCGTGGTGTGCTCGGCCGGGTGGAACCGGCCGACCAGGAAGTCGTCCACGACGTCCACGACCCCGGCGGTGGGACCGTCGCCCATCAGCGGTCGGAAGTAGTGGTGCAGACCGGGCGCTTCGAGGTCCCAGTCCACGCAGAGCACCCGGTGTCCCCAGCGGGCCAGCAGGACCGCGATGTTGGCCAGCGTGAAGCTGCGGCCGACACCGCCCTTGTACGAGTAGAACGTGACCACGGTTCCCGGCATGGGTCAGAACCTCGGCAGCCTGGGCGTCGCGGGCGGCTCGGGATCGGCGGTGTCCACCGGCCAGTCCGGCCGCCAACTGGGCACCGTGTCGAACAGCCGCACCAGTTCCACGGCGATCCGCTCCACCTGCCGGTAGAAGTCCAGATAGGCGATGGTGTCCTGGAACTGCGGCCACGGCTGGTTCCACGGTTTGAGATCGTGCATCCGCCGGTCCTTCGCGTATTTCGGAAAGTTGTCCGAGTCGCAGAAGATCACCGGGTAGATCAATCCCTGCGGGTGGCTCGGCGTGGCCATACCGGTCAGTTGTTCCCGTTTCGCCATCGAGTGCCACTCGGCGAGGCACCATTCGTCCAGGAAGTACTTGGGTGAGCAGACCGGCACCAAGATCCGCGCGTGCCGCAACGCGTCGCGCACCGTCAGCGGCCACGCGTCGCCACCGGGCACCGACTCGTCGAAGAAGATCTTCACGTCCCGATCAAGATTGTTGTCCAGCAGTTCCAGGAGTCGCGGGTAGAAGTGGGTGCGAATCCATGCGGGCACATTGAAGTCCCTGCGCTTGTAGCTGATGAACACGTCGTACTCGTACACGCGTGCCATCGCCCCCTGGACCGCACCCATCGGAATGGCACCGATCGTAAATCGTCGCCAACCAGGAAAAGAAGACAGAAACATGACACAAAGCCCGTGGGTGAGGGCGATCCGCCGATGGTGTGCGCAGAATGCGTCTGTGCCGATGTCCGCAGTACCACGCGTGTTCGTCAGCTACTCGCACGACACACCGGCCCACAAGGAGCACGTGCGTCGGTTCGCCACGTTCCTGCGCGCCAGGATCGGCCTGGACGTCCACCTGGACCAGTGGTACGAAGGCCGGCGGATCGACTGGTCGGCGTGGGCCATCGACCAGCTGAACCGGGCGGACTTCATCCTGGCCATCGCCTCCCCGCACTACAAGCTCAGGGCCGACGGCGGCGCACCGCCGGACGAGGGCCGGGGATCACAGTTCGAGGCGTCGATCATCCGCAACTACCTGACCGGCAACCTGCGCCGGGAGACCCAGCGGGTGTTACCGGTCGTCCTGCCCGGCGGAGTGGTCGAGGACATCCCGACGTTCCTCAACGCGTACTCGACGACGCGGTACGAGATCGCCGCGTTCACCGAGGACGACGTGGCGGATCTGCTGGCCGCGATCACCGGGCGCGGGCGACACGCGATGCCGGACATCGGCGTGTGGCGCGGTGGTGGGGCGCCGGTGGACGTGCCGCTGGTGAACCTGCCGTGGACGCACAGTGCGAACGTGCAGGCGGACAGCGTGGTGATCGACGGCGTGCGCTACGACTCCGCGGTCGTGCTGCGGCGCCCGGCCGTGGGTTTCGTCGAGGTGGACCTCGGTGGGCGTTACGGGCTGCTGACCGCGACCGTCGGCGTGGTCGACGATCCGGCGGAGCGGTTCCAGGTGGGGCTGTTCCGCGTCCACCTCGACGGACGGCAGCACTCCGAGATCACCGTGTCGCTGGGCAAGCCGGGCACGGTCGACGCCGACCTGACCGGCGTGCTGAAGCTGCGCCTGGAGGTGTCCCGTCACGGGTCGGGCGTGGCGGAACTGGCGTGGGGAGACCCGACGCTCCGGTAGCGGGACCTCCCGACCGCAGAATATCAACCTACTGATATAAGCAAGCTGATACCATGGTCGGGTGACTCCTTCGGTTCAGGACGTCGGGCTGGCCGTGAAGCGCCTGCAGTGGCGTCACCACCGCACGGCGAACGAGCGGCTGGCCGCGCTCGGCGTGTCGCTCGTGCAGTGGGACGTCTTGCGCCATCTGACGCGGCAGCCGGAGTCGTCGCTGCACGCCCTGGCCGAGCTGACGTTCCAGACCGACCAGTCGATGGGCACACTGGCCACCCGGATGATCGACCGCGGGCTCATCGAACGGGTCCCCGGCCCCGGCCGCGCCGTCCGTCACCGGCTCACCGCGAAGGGCACGGAGATCCAGGAGGCAGGCGCGGCGGTGATGGCGGCCGTGCTGTCCGAAACGCTCGGCAAGCTCACCCCCACGGAGCTCGCCGAACTGCACCGCCTGCTACTCGTCGCGAGCGGCTAGGAACGTGCGGGCGTAGTCCCGGGCGGCCACGGCCTCGGGCACCTTGTCGGCGCCGATCGCCGGGAAACCGTGCACCTGGCCGGGCCAGACCTGCACCTCGCAGTGCACGCCCGCCGTGCGCAGCCGCTCACCGAGGAACTCCGACTCCGCCACCAGGCACTCCGTGCCGCCCACCTGGATCAGCGTGCGCGGCCACGCGCTCACGTCGGCGGCCAGGTGGTCCAGGCGCGAATCGGTCAGCGGAGTGTCCTGTGTGTACGCCTTGTTCACGCGCTCGATGAACTGCGGCGACGACATGGGATCGGGGTGTGCCTCGTCCCGCTGTCGGGCGAGCGCGGCGCTCATCTGCAGCATCGGGGACACCAACAGTACCGCCGCCGGCACGGGCAGTCCGGTGCGGACGATGTCGCCCAGCAGGCCGGCCGTCAGCGCACCGCCCGCCGACATGCCGCCGACGCGGATCTTCGTCGCCGGATAGCCCTGGTCCAGCAGGGCACGGTAGGCGGCGAGCACGTCGTCGGCCGCCGCCGGGAACGGGTGTTCCGGAGCGAGGCGGTAACGGGGCAGGAAGGCCGGGAACCCGCTCGTGACCGCGGCCGCCAACTCCTGTTCCAGCCTCGGGTTCCCGGACACCAGGCCGCCACCGTGGATCCACAGCAGAATGCCGTTGGCCGGGTCCGCGTCGCGCGTCGTGACCAGGCGGCCGCGCACCCCGTGGTCCACCCACCGCGCACTGCCGCCCTTCGGGGCTCGCGCCCGCAGTGCGAACACGTTCATGATCAGCCGGTTGTTGAACAGGCTCAGGCCGTGCGGTTGCGCTTTTTCCTGTGCCCGCCGCACGAAACCGGCGCGCTTGAGCAGTCGCTCGCTCTCCGGGCTGGGTCTGGTCGGGATCACGAATGTCATGTGCCACCCCCAATGCCTCGGCGTGTCCCCGCCTCGTCGCGGGGTCACAGGACTACGGTACTAACCGTGCGGTCAAAAAAGCAACCGGGCGGTCAAACATTCGTCGACGAGGCCCGGCGGGCGCAGCTGATCAGGTGCACCATCGACGCCGTCGCCGAGGTCGGCTATCGGAACGCGTCACTGGCCGAGATCGCCCGCCGCGCGGGCATCACGAAGGGCGCGATCTTCTACCACTTCGCCAACCGCGACGAGCTGTTCGACGCGGTGTTCCAGTACGTGCTGGCCAACGGCAGCGCGCACATCCTGCCCAGGGTCCGGGCAGCCACGTCGCCACGTGGCGAACTGCGCGCCTACGTCGAGGCGTTCGTCGAGTCGCTGGCGATCGACCCGAAGGCCGTGCAGGTGCTGTTCACCATCGCCGGGGAACTCACCGACGAGGAGGGCAGGCCGCGCTACCTGCACGACACCGCCCTGCAGGAGGCCGCCCTGGCCGCACTCGTCGACATCCTGCACCGGGGTCAGGAAGCGGGCGAGTTCGGCGAGTTCGACGTGCGGTCGATGGCGATGATGATCCGCGCCACGATCGAGGCCGTCCCGACGTACGTCGTCGCCTACCCGGACCTGGACCCGATCGCCTACGGCCAGCAGCTGATCACCTACTTCGAGCGGGCCTGTGGCGCGCGCCGGCCACGCAGGCGGACCTGAGGTGAGCGTCACAGGCCTGGGCTTCCACTCCGTGAACAGCTGCTGTGCGTACCGGCCCGGGTCGCGCAGGATACGGGGACGGTCCACTCACGAGAGGCGGCGTGGATGCCGGCAGCCCGATTCGACGACCTGCGCACCGGTTCCGCGTGGTGTTTTCCCGCCACGGCAGGGGAACTCGTCGCGCACCGGCCGGAGGACGTGCCGGCCGTGCTGCGCGAGGTCGAACGGCGCACCGCCGCGGGCGCCTGGGCGTTCGGTTTCGTCGCCTACGAGGCCGCGCCCGCCCTCGACCCCGGTTTGTCCGTCCTGCCGCCCGTGCCTGGTCTGCCACTGGCGTGGTTCGGGTTCGCCGCCGGTCCGGGGTCCGAGCCGTTGCCCGTGGGCGACCACGCGACCGGCGACTGGACCGTGGACTGGGACGAACCCCGCCACGCCGCTGCCGTGCGGCGGGTGCGGGACCACATCGCCGCCGGTGACACCTACCAGTGCAACCTGACCACGCGCCTGACCGCACCGGTGCACGGCGACATCGCGGCGCTGTACGCCGACCTGGCGCTCGCCCAGCGCGGCGCGCACAACGCGTTCCTCGACCTGGGCCGGTTCGCGGTGGTCAGCGCCAGCCCGGAGCTGTTCTTCGAACTCCGCGGCCGGCACATCGCGATGCGGCCGATGAAGGGCACGGCGGCATGTGGCCGGACACCGGCGGAGGACCGGGAACGGTTGCGGCACCTGCTGTCCAGCGACAAGGAGCGCGCCGAGAACGTCATGATCGTGGACCTGGTGCGCAACGACCTGGCGCGCGTCGCCCGCACCGGCACGGTGACCGTGACGTCGCTGTGCCGACCGGAACGCTACGAGACGGTGCACCAGCTGACGTCCGGTGTGACCGCCGAACTGCGGCCGGACGTCGTCCTGACCGACGTGTTCCGCGCGCTGTTCCCGTGCGGCTCGGTGACCGGCGCCCCGAAGCGGCGCACCATGGAGCTGATCGCCGAACTGGAGGATTCGCCGCGTGGCGTGTACTGCGGCGCGATCGGCCTGGTCGCTCCCCCGGACGCGCCCTTCCGGGCCAGGTTCTCGGTGGCCATCCGCACCCTGGTGGTGGACCGCGCCGCCGGCACCGGTGTCTACGGTGCCGGTGGCGGCATCACCTGGAGTTCCGACGCGGCGGCCGAATACACGGAACTGCTGGCCAAGGCCCGCATCCTGGCCTCGGCGGCCGACGCCCGGAACCGGCGCGAGCACAGGCTGCTGGACACGACGACCTGAACAGCCGGTTCAGCGGAAGCGATCGGCGTTCTCGACGGCCCACTCCCGGAACGTGCGTGCCGGACGACCGAGCAGGTCGGGCACGGTGGGCAGGACCGGCGACTCGTCCAGCGAACCCGCGACGTAGAAGTCGAAGAACGCGTCGACGTACTTCTCCGGCATGGCGGCCGTCATCCGGGCGCGGGCCTCGTCGTCGGACAGGCCGTCGAAGGTCAGGTCCCTGCCCAGCACCTCGCCGAGGATGCGCACCCGGTCGGCGGGCAGCACCGACTCCGGGCCGGTCAGGGTGTACGTCCGGCCCGCGTGGCCGGGTTCGCGCAACGCCAGCGCCGCGACGGCCGCGATGTCCCCCGGGTCGATCACGGCCTGGTGCACACCGCCGAACTCGGCCCGTACGACGTCACCGGCGCGGATCTGGTCGGCCCACTGGAGCGTGTTCGTCATGAACGCGAAGGGCCGCAGGATCGTCCAGTCCACACCGGACTCCCGGACGGCCGTCTCGGACTCGACCATGTACTTCGTGACGGCGTTGGACAGGTCACCGCTGGCCGCGGAACTCCCGGACAGCTGCACGACCCGCCGCACACCGGCGTCCCGCACGGCGGCCAGCAGTCCGGGCATGTCCTGGTACCCGGACATCAGGAACACGCCGTCGACACCGGCCAGCGCCGTGTCCAGGCCGTCCGGCCGGTCCAGGTCGCCGACCGCCCGCTCGGCGCCGTCGGGCAGCGCGGACTCGGCGTTCCGCGTCAGCGCGCGTACCGGCACTCCGGCCGCCACCAGGACTCTGACCAGCTCGCCACCGACATTGCCGGTCGCGCCGCTCACCAGGATCACGGTGCACCCCCAATTGTTAGGGATCGTTCCCTCACGTAGACTAGGGGAACCGGCGGACGGCGGACAAGAGGCGTGATGCGACGGAGCGCGGCGGAGACCCGGGAACACGTACTGAAGGTGGCGCACGAGCTGTTCTACTGGAACGGCATCCGCGCGACCGGCGTGGACCGGATCAGCGCCGAGGCGGGCGTGGCCCCGATGACGCTGTACCGGCTGTTCCCGTCCAAGGACGACCTGGTCGCCGCCTACCTGGCCCGCGCGCACGACCTGTACCGAGAGTGGTTCGACGCGGCGGCCGAGCGCGGCGGCACCGACCCGGCGGCGCGCATCCTGGCCGTGTTCGAGGCGCTGGTCGACCAGACCGACCCGAGCCAGTGCCGCGGCTGCCCGTTCCTCATGGCACTGGCCGAGATCCCCGACCGCGACCACCCCGGCCACCAGCAGGCGGTCCGCACGAAGCAGTGGGTGCGCACGCGGTTCGGCGAGCTGGCCGCGCCGCTGGGCGGCGACCAGCTCGCCGATCACCTCACGCTGCTGATGGAGGGCGTGTACGCGTCGGCGCAGGCGATGGGCACGACCGGCCCGGCACACCAGGCGCGCACGTTGGCCGAACTGCTGCTCACGACCCGCTGACCGCCGCGCACCGGCCGCTGGTCACGGTGATCGGACGACCTGCCCGGCGTAGGACAGGTTCCCGCCGAAGCCGAACAGCAGCACCGGTGCGCCGACCGGGACCTCCCGCCGTTCCACCAGTTTCGAGAACGCCAGCGGCACACTGGCCGCCGACGTGTTGCCCGACTCCACGACATCGGTGGCGATCACCGCGTTGTGGGCGCCCAACCGCTTCACGAACGAGTCGATGATCCGGGCGTTGGCCTGGTGCAACACCACTCCGGCCAGTTCCTCCGGCGCGACACCGGCCGCTTCGCAGGTGCGCACCGCGAACGGCGGCAGCACCGTGGTCGCCCACCGGTACACGGCCTGGCCCTCCTGGCTGAACCGGGACGGCGTGCCCTCGATGCGCACCGCACGCTGCATCTCGGGGAACGAACCCCACACCACAGGTCCGATGTCCGCGTGGTCACTGGCCTCCACCAGCGCGGCGCCGGCGCCGTCGCCCACCAGGATCGACGTGCTGCGGTCGGTCCAGTCCACCACCGAGGTGAACTTGTCGGCCCCGATGACGAGTGCGTTGCGCGCGGCACCGGCGGCGATCGCGTGCTGCGCCGTGGCCAGAGCGTGCGTGAAACCCGCGCACACCACGTTGATGTCCATCAGCGCCGGTGCGGTCAGTCCGAGGCGGTCGGCGACCCGGGCGGCCGTGTTGGGACTGCGTTCCACGGCCGTGCACGTCGCCACGACGACCATGTCCACCCGGTCCGCGCTCAGACCCCCTGCTGCCAGCGCCTTTCCGGCCGCGTGGGCGGCCATCTGGTCGACCGTCTCGTCCGGCCCGGCGACCCGGCGGCTGGTGATCCCGACACGGGTGCGAATCCAGTGGTCGTCCGTGTCCAGATTCTTCGCCAGTTCGTCATTCGTGACGACGGTGGCCGGCTGGTAATGCCCGAGTGCTGTGATGCGGGCACCAGAACCCATGTCGTCCCCCTTACACTCACCCCTGTTTCCACCCGGTGAGTTTATCGGGGAATGTCCCAGAAATCTCCGCACCACGCGCTGGCAGCAGGTGTCCACTGCGGCACAACGTGAATTAAAATTACGTTTCCCGCGAGTAACATCCGGCGTGCCGGCCAGCGATCAGGTACCGCCGGCCGGAACACCCTGGTCAGCCGGTCACGTGCGTCCGTGCGGCCTGCCGGACGAAGAACGACCCGTCCTGCCGCAGCAGGTAGTGCTGGTCCTCCAACAGCCGGACGTCGTCGGCGACCTGCTGTCGGTAGTCCCGGTCGCTGTAGTACAGACCGTCCAACTGGGACCGGGTGAACGCCGTGTGCGTCCCGTACAGCACGCAGAACGCACTCAGCGGGTTGTCCAGGTTCGCCGGCGAGTTGATGCCGTCGTTCAACCCGATCGGCACGGCCACGTCGGGCAGGCGGATGCCGCCTTCGGCGATGCCGTTCACGTCCCGCACCAGCGTCGCGGGCGGCCCGGGGTCGACGATCGCCAGCGGTTGCGCCCGGCGCGGCGGAATCCCCTTGCGCACCCACGCGTCCAGCGCGTCGTACGCGGCGTGGAACACCGCCCACGACGACACCTGGCTGGGTCCGGGATTGGTGCACGCGAACGGCGGTGTCGGCCCGAACTCCCGCGTCTGGATGCCGCCCAGCGTGGCCCGGAAATCCGTCGGGTCCGGGTCGGTGGCGTACGCGGGCACGTGCGACGCACCGGCGATCTCCCACGTGCGCAGCGTCGCGCTGTCCGGCACGGTCTGACTCGGCACTCCCGCGCCGCGGTAGACGTCGTTCTCGGTGAACACCCGCATCGCCTTCGTCCCCACGCCGTCCCGCGGCGGCAGGGAACTGTCCGACAGCGCGAACAGGAAGCCGTCGTACACGTGCGCGAGTGGCTGCACGGTGTTGTAGTAGACGCCGAGGAAGTGGCCGGACTGCGAGGCACCGCCCGCGTAGACGTCGCGGATGTGCAGGTCCGCCAACGGGTCCTGGCGGCCGTGCCCCTTGGCCAGTTCCCCGATCTGCGTGTACACGTCGAACGACTGCGAGTCGTCGAGCACTGTCCCGCCGTCGGTCAGATCCAGCGAGCCGTACCGCTGCGGGCTCCACTCCCGCAGGCCGAGGCCCGCCGTCGGCCCGGACTGGGCGCCGTTCACGCCCACGTACTGCACCGACGCGCCGATCCAGGTCCAGCCGCGGCTGACGAAGTAGTCGGCGCTGGTCCCCCACTCGGTGTCGATGTCGTGGCCGGCGGTCACGTTCTGCCAGTCGACGACCGCGACACCGGCCGACCGCGCCGGGTTCACCGGTCGGCGCACCACGATGCGGGTCGTGTAGGGCATCGAGCCGATCGGCGTCGCCGCCGTCCGCTGCTGGTCGACGGTCGGATTGGACGGGTAACGGGTCGCCGTGCCCGAGATGAAGTACTCCTGTTCCTCGTAACCGGCGGCCCGCAGGTGGTACGGCGTGGAGTAGAAGACGTAGTCGTGGTGCGGGTCGCCCGGCTGGTCCGGGGACGGGATCGGGCCGGTGATCGAGGTGGGACCCGCGCCGGGGTGCGCGGTGGTGACGTGCTGTGGCGGCGCCGCCGGCCGTGGTGCCGCGGCGGCGGGGGCGGTGATGAGGGCCGCTGCCGCGGCTGCCGCGGCGGACGCGGCGAGCCAGGAGCGGGATCGTCTGATGTGGACCGTGGACGTAGCCATGCGCGCCCTCCGTCGGGTCGCTGTCTAAGAACGTTGTTCTAGAAAATCGTTCCGATCGGCGCTCAGACTTTACGCCGAGGTAAAGTCAGGGGTCAAGGAGGTGGAGCATGGAACAGCCGCCGGTCGACGCGGCCCCCCGACGGCGTTACCGCCACCGCGCGGACGCGATGCTGGACGCCGCCTGCGCGGTGTTCGCCGCCGACGGCTTCGAAGCGGCGACGATGGAGGCCGTCGCCGCCCGCGCCGGCACCACGAAACCCACGCTGTACGCCCGGTTCGGACCGAAGGAGAAGCTGTTCGCCGCCGCCGTCCGCCACGAGCACGAGAAGCTCAACGAGCGCGTCTACGCCGCCTACGACGGCAACGACGACCTGCCGTTCCGGGAGCGCCTGCACCGCTGGACGGCGGCGTACTTCGACTTCGTCCGGGAACGGCCGGACAGCTTCCGGCTCACGTTCGAGGGCGAACGCCACGCCTCGGCGGCCGCCGCGATCGCCGAGACGACGAACGCCCGCATCGACGGCATCGCCGCGCTCGTCGTCCGCGTGTCCGGCCGGGAGCCCGGCGCCGGACCTCGGCTGGTCGCCGCGATGATCGTCGGCATGCTCCGCTGGTGCGTCCAGGAGGCGATGCGGCAGCCGGACACCGACCTGGCGGCGGCCGCCGCGCTGTGCGAGTCGATGGTGCACGCGGCCGTGACCCGCCTGGACCTGGACCTGATGGACGCGATCACGAAGCCGCACTAGCGTCAGAGTGGCAGCCCGACCCCTGGAGGCAAGCATGCGGCTGGACGTCGAGGTCCCGACTGCCGACGGCCACAGCGCCAGCACCCTGCACGTCCCGGACGGCGACGGGCCCTGGCCGGCCGTGCTGATGTTCCCGGACGCGGGCGGCATCCGCGGCACGTTCCACGACATGGGCGACCACCTGGCGGGTTTCGGCTACGTCGTGCTGGTCCCGGACATCTACTACCGGGCGGGCGACTGGCAGCCGTTCGACGTGCGCACGCTGTTCACCGACCCGGACGAACGCGCCCGGATGGGCACGCTGACCAGCGCGCTCACCCCGCCGAAGATCATCGAGGACGCCGGCGCGTACGCCGACTTCCTGCTGGCCCGGCCGGAGGTGACCGGCACGGCGGTCGGCACCACCGGCTACTGCCTGGGCGGCTACCTGTCCATGACGGCCGCCGGTGGCCTGGGCACCAGGATCGCCGCGGCGGCGTCGATCCACGGTGGGCGGATCGCCGTCGCCGACGAGCCGACCAGCCCGCACCTGGCCGCCGACCGCATCGCCGCCGCCGTGTACGTAGCCGGCGCGCAGGAGGACAGCCATTTCACCGCCGACCAGGCCGCACTGCTGGAGCAGGCGCTCACGGCGGCGGACGTCGAGCACACGGTGGAGATCTACCCGGCGCGACACGGGTTCGCCGTCGCCGACAACCCGACGTTCGACGCGGACGCCCAGGCCCGCCACTGGTCCGCGCTGCGCACCCTGTACGCGGACCACCTGGCCCGATGAGCGTCCCGCTGCCCGATCCGTTCCACACCGAACGCGTCGACGTCGACGGCGTGGTGGTCAACCACGCGATCGGCGGCACCGGCCCGCCCGTCCTGATGTTGCACGGCTATCCGCAGAACCACCTGATGTGGCACGCGGTGGCACCGGCACTGGCCCGCGACCACACGGTGGTGCTGGCCGACCTGCGCGGCTACGGCGACAGCGGCAAACCCGAGCCGACGGACGAGAACTACGCGAAGCGCGCGATGGCCGCCGACCAACTCGGCCTGATGCGCGGCCTCGGGTTCGACCGGTTCACGGTGGTCGGCCACGACCGAGGTGCCCGTGTCGCGCACCGGATGGCCCTGGACTCCCCCGCCGCCGTGCGGCGGTTGGCGGTCCTGGACATCGTGCCGACGCGGCACGTGTTCGGCACCGTCGACCGTGCCATGGCGACCGCCTACTACCACTGGTTCTTCCTGAGCGTCGGCGGTGGCGTGCCGGAGCGGCTGATCGGCGCCGACCCGGCGTTCTGGTGGCAGGCGATGACCGCGCCGCTGCTGCGCCGCACCGAGTTCGACCCGGCGGCGCGAGCCGAGTACGTACGCTGCTTCAGCGACCCGGCGACCGTCGCCGCGTCGTGTGCCGACTACCGCGCCGCCGCGGGCGTGGACCTGCGCCACGACGACGACGCCTTCGCGGCGGGCCAGCGGGTCGAATGCCCGACGCTGGCACTGTGGGGCGAGAGCGGTTTCGTCGGCCGTCACTACGACGTGCTGGACGTGTGGCGGACGTACGCGCCGGACGTACGCGGCCACGCCGTGCCGGGCGGTCACTTCGTGGCGGAGGAGGCACCGGCGGAGACGACGTCGGCACTGCTGGAGTTCATCGGGTAGGTCGCGGCAGGAAGGGCACGGCATGACGTTGCAGCTGGGGATCTTCGACTCGTTCGACCTGGCACACGACGGACCCGGCGCCGTGCTGGACGACCGGCTCGCGTTCGTCACCGAGGTGGAGCGGCTGGGCTTCCACCGCTACCACGTCACCGAACACCACGGCACGCCGTTGTCGGTGTGCCCGTCGCCAAACGTGTTCCTGGCAGCGGCCAGCCAACGGACCAACACGATCCGGCTGGGGGCACTGGTCAACGTGCTGCCCGCGTACGAGCCGTTCCGGCTGGCCGAGGAGATCGCCACACTGGACCAGCTGTGCCACGGCCGGCTGGACTTCGGTGTCGGCTCCGGCATCAGCCCGTTCGAGCTGGGCATCCTCGGCGTCGACGCGGAGAACGCCCGGCCGATCTTCGAGGAGACCCTGGAGGCCGTCACGACCGCGTTGCGCACCGGCCGCATGACCCACCGGGGCCGGCTGCTGCGCGACTACGACGCGGCGCTGTCGGTGGTGCCGTACCAGCGGCCGTACCCGGAGCTGTGGTACGCGTCGGGCAGCGCGCGCACCGCCGAGTGGGCGGGCACCAACGCGGTCAACCTGGTCAGTCGTTGGGAGGGCGGCGCGATCGCCGATGCGGCGGCGGCGTACTGGACGGCGTGGCAGAAGTACCGCGGCGACACCGACAAGCTCAACCCGCACGTCGACGTGCCCCGGCTGGGCATGTCGGGCCCGATCGTCATCGCGGACTCGACCGGTGCGGCCGAGGAGCGGTTCCACCGGGCCAACGCACTGCACGAGCAGCGGCTGCTGCACCTGTGGCACGACAACGGCCAGCACCAGCTGGACGGCGTGTTCGGCGCGGACCGCATCCTGGCCAACGGCAACGCCGTCATCGGCACGGCGGACGCGGTGCGCGACGAACTGGTCGCGCAGGTCGAGGCGTCCGGCGTCAACTACCTGGAGTGCAAGCTGTTCTTCGGGGACATCACGCTGGAACAGGCGGTGGCCACGGCCCGCGCGATCGCCGAACACGTCGCACCCGCGGCCGACGCGGCCGCCGAACGGGCAGCGCACCGCTTCGGATGAACGTGCGAGACCGCGGGCAGGGAGGTGATCACCGTGCGGCTGTTGATCGTCGCCGTCGGATCGCGCGGTGACGTGGCGCCCTACACCGGCCTGGGCGCCGGGCTGCGGGACCGGGGCCACACCGTGACCGTCGCCGCGCACGAACCGTTCGAGCAGCTGGTGCGCGGCGCGGGCCTGGAGTTCGCGCCGCTGTCCGGGGACGTGCGGGCACTGATCGCCGTGCCCGAGGACGGCAGCCGGCCCTCACCGCTGGTCCTGGCCAGCCGCGGCGGCATGCTCACGCGGTATCGGCGGGCCGCCGCCACCGCTGCCGGGCACGCCGCGCAACGAGGCACCGATGCCGTGCTGTTCAACAGGTCCGCGCTGTT
>DASZXM010001106.1:0-14573 GCA_035546415.1 Pseudonocardiaceae bacterium | reverse complement strand
GGACGCGGCGCAGCAGCGGATGTGGGACGCGTTGACGTCCGGCGGCCGGGGCGCGAAGGCGCTCCGCGAGGAGGGCAACCTCACGGGACCGTTCGACGTGCTGTTGCGCTCGCCCGCGGTCGGCGACGCCGTCGCCGGCCTCGGTGACCTGCTGCGGTTCGGCACGGATCTCGCCCAGCGGCACCGCGAACTGGTGATCGTCACCGTGACCGGCCACTGGCGGGCGCGGTTCGCGTGGCTGCGGCACAGCGAGTACGCACGGCAGGCCGGCATCCCGGCCGCCGTCGTGGACGCGATCGCGGCCGGCGAACCACCGGTCATCGACGACGACGCCGACCGCGCGGTGCACGACGTCGTCGCGTCGCTGCTGGCCACCGGCCACGTGCCGGACGACGTGTACGCCGCCGCCGTCGACCGGCTGGGCGTGCGGGCGGTCGTCGAACTGGTCGCGCTCGCCGGCTACTACTGCCTGTGTTCCTTCGTGCTCAACGCCTTCCGCGTGCCGCTGCCCGACGGCGAGCAGGTGCCGTGGACGGCAGAGGGGAGTTCTCTGTGACATCGGAATACCTGCGCCAGGCGGACGTCGAGACATTCGCCGCGCTGGCCGCCGACCAGCGGTACTCGCAGAAGCTGTTGGACCGCACGTCCGGCGGTGAGCGGGTCGCGGTGTCGCTGATCCGCACGCCGGCCGGCAAGGGATCGCCGGAAGGCCTGCACACGCACGACTTCGAGCAGGTGTTCTACGTGCTGTCCGGCACGATGAACATCGAGATCGACGGTGACACATTCCACGCGCCCGCCGGCAGCCTGGTCCGGTTCCCGCAGGGCGTGCCGCACCGCAACTGGAACGACGAAGGCGGCGAGGACACCATGCACCTCGCGATCAACGTGCCCGCACCGGTGCTGGGCCGGCCTGCTGCGAAGCCGGTCCGATGAGCGAGCTGGCGAGCGAGTCAATGTCACAGGGCACTGGTGTCTCGTCGGCGCCCGCGGCGAAGCGAGGATGTCGGTGAGCGAGCTGGCGAGCGGGCCCATGTCACAGGGCACTGGTGTCTCATCGGCGCCCGCAGCGAAGCGAGGACGTCGGTGAGCATCTGGGGGGACCTGGCGGCCGCGCCGTTCCGGGTGGAGTTCGTCGACGCCGCCGGTATGGCGACCCGATCGCTCCAGGTCGGCTCCGGTGACCCGGTCCTGTTGCTGCACGGCACGTCCAGCCACCTGGAGGTGTACTCGCGCAACGTGCACGCGCTGGCCGACGCCGGTTTCGCCGTGCACGCCATCGACATGCTCGGCCACGGCTACAGCGCCAAACCCGACCGCGACCTGGAGGTCCCGGACTACGTCCGGCACGTCGGCGACTACCTGGACGCGATCGGTGCCCAGCGCGTGCACCTGATCGGCGAGTCGCTGGGCGGTTGGGTCGCGGCGTGGTTCGCGTCCGAGCACCCGGGCCGCACCCGCAGCTTGCAACTGCTCGCGTCCGGCGGCACCCGCGCGGTGCCGGCGATCATGGAGCGCATCCGGAACACCACCACGCTGGCGGTCACCAGCCCGGATCGTGCGCACACCCGCGACCGGCTGGCCAACCTGCTGGCCGACCCGTCGACCATCGACGAGGACCTGGTCGACGCGCGCTACCGGATCTACCACCGGCCGGAGTTCGCGACGATGCTGCCGCACCTGCTGTGCATGCAGGACATGACGGTGCGGCAGCGCAACCTGCTGCGGCCGGACCGGTTGGGCCGCATCACCGCGCCGACCCGGATCTACTGGGGCCGGCACAACCCGATGGGTGACGTGTCCGAGGCGGAGGGCATCCACGCCGCGATCCCCGGTTCACGGCTGGAGATCTTCGAGGAGTGCGGCCACTTCCCGCAGATCGAGTATCCGGACAGGTTCAACGCGCTCGCGGTCGAGTTCCTGCGGGCGGCACCGTGACGACGGTGGCGGTGCTGGACGACTACCAGCAGGTCGCGGCGGGTTACGCCGACTGGTCCGGCCTGGACGTCGACTTCGTCGACGCGCACCTCACCGGGGACGTGCTGGTCGCGCGGTTGGCCGACCGCGAGGTCGTGGTGGCCATGCGGGAGCGCACCCCGTTCCCGCGCTCGCTGTTGGAACGGCTGCCGGCACTGCGGATGTTGGTCACGACGGGCATGCGCAACGCGTCCATCGACCGTGCCGCGGCGGCGGCGCTGGGCATCACGGTGACCGGCACCAGTGCGCTGCGCACGCCGACGTCGGAGCTGACGTGGGCGCTGATCATGGGCCTGATCCGACCGGTCGGAGGCTACGACGCCGACGTTCGCGCCGGCCGTTGGCAGCGGACGGTCGGTGGTGACCTGGCCGGTCGCACGCTCGGCCTGGTCGGCCTGGGCAACCAGGGTCGGGCCGTCGCCGCGGTCGGGGCGGCGTTCGGGATGCGGGTCGTCGCGTGGAGCCCGCACCTGACGGCCGAGCGGGCAGCAGCGGGTGGTGCCACGCTGGTCGGCCGGGAGGAGCTGTTCGCAACGGCCGACGTCGTCAGCCTGCACATGGTGCTCGCCGCCGGGACGACGGGCATCGTCGGCGAGCGGGAACTGCGGGCGATGCGGTCGGAGTCGTTCCTGGTCAACACGTCCCGGGCGCTGCTGATCGACCAGGACGCGCTGCGCCGGGCGGTCGAGCAGGAGTGGCTGGCCGGCGTGGCCCTGGACGTGTTCGACGTGGAGCCGATCCCGGCCGGCCACTGGCTGCTGACGTCGCCGCGCACGCTGCTGTCGCCGCACATGGGCTACGTGTCGGATGCCAATTACCGGCGGTGCTTCGCCGACGTGGTGGAGAACATCGCCGCCTATCGGGCGGGTGAGCCGATCCGGCGACTGGACCACTGACACGGGCCGGAACTGGCCCAGTCGACTGGCCCAGTTCCGGATACCGTGGGGACCATGCGGATCTTCGTCGCGGGTGCGACCGGGGTGGTGGGCAGGCGGGTCGTGCCGCTGCTGCTGGCCGACGGGCATGCCGTCGTCGGGCTGGCGCGGTCGACCGGCAGTGCCGAGCGGATCAGGGCGATGGGCGCCGACGCGGTCGTGGGCGACGCGATGGACGCGGCCGCGGTGCGGGCGGCGGTCGAGTCGGCCCGACCGGACGTCGTGATGCACCAGCTGACCGACCTGGCGGGCGCCGACTTCGCCGGCAACTCGGCGTTGCGCGTGCACGGCACCCGGCACCTGGCCGACGCGGCCGCGGCCGCCGGTGCGCGGCGGTTCATCGCGCAGAGCATCGCGTGGGCGTACGCGCCGGGGGAGGAGCCCGCCGACGAGGACGTGCCACTGGACCCGACGACGGATCAGCCCCGGCGGACGACCGTCGACGGGGTCGCCGCCCTGGAACGGGAGACGGCGCGGGCCCCGGAGTGGGTCGTGCTGCGCTACGGACTGCTGTACGGCCCGGGCACGTGGTACTGGACCGACGGCGCGATGGCCGACCGGGCCCGCACGGGCGAACTGCCCGCCACCGCCGACGTCGCGAGCTTCGTGCACGTCGACGACGCGGCCGTGGCCGCGGTGCAGGCCCTGTCCTGGCCGACCGGCGCGGTGAACGTGTGCGACGACGAGCCGGCCGCGGGCACCGAGTGGACGCCCGCGTTCTGCCGCGCGGTGGGTGCGCCGGAACCACCGCGGTCCGATCGGCGCGCTGCCTTCGCGCGGGGCGCCGACAGCGCCCACGCCCGTCACGACCTGGGCTGGCGGCCCCGGTGGACGACCTGGCGGGAGGGCTTCGCGGCGATGTCGTGACCGCTGTGTACAACGTACACGGGGTTCGTGTACGTTGTACACGTGGGGACAGCGGAACGGCTGGCGTCCGCGGCGTTGACGATCCTGGTCGACGAGGGCGCGCAAGCCGTGACCATGCGACGGGTGGCCGACGCCGCGGGCGTCACGACGATGGCCACCTACCGGCACTACGCCAATCGGGAGACGCTGCTGCGCGCCGTGGCCGGCGCCGCCTTCGCCGAGGTGGGCGCGGTCTGGGCCCGGCGGGACGACACACTCGACTTCCGGACGCGCATCGACACCCTGGCCGACGACTTCCTGGATTTCGCGCTGGGCAAGCCGAACCTGTACCTGTTCCTGATCACCGACGTGCGGCGGGACGCCCGCCGGTTCCCGGAGGAGATCCGGACCGGCTCACCGCTCTTCGTGCCGGTGATCGGCGCGATCGAACAGGGCATGCGCGAGGGCGTGTTGCGGGCCGACGACCCGCTGGAGGTCGCCCTGGCGCTCACGACGCCCGCCATGGGTTTGGTCCAGCTGTACCTCGGCGGCCGCATGTCCCTGTCCGAAGCCGACTTTCGCCTGCTTTGCAAGCGAACCGTGGAGAGGGTCCTCAATGGACTTCGTGCGTGAGAGGGCCGCCGCGCCGCTCGCCGTCGTGTTGTCCGCCGTGTTGTTCTACTTCGGCACCGGGCTGGCGCCGGTGCCGGTGCTGACCTGGCTGGCACCGCTGCCGGTCCTGCTGCTCGCCCCACGGGTGTCCGCCGGAACGGCCGCGTGGACGTCGTTCACCGCGTTCCTGTTGGGCACGGCCAACAGCTGGGTCTTCCAGCTGCATTCGCACGACGAGCCGATGGTGCCGGTCGGCCTGGTGATCAACCTGGGCAGCGCCGTGACGTTCCTGCTGGCGGTGCTGCTGTTCCGGGCGCTGGTCCGCAGGGGATGGCCGCTGCTGGCGGCCGGGTGCGGCGCGGCGCTGTGGACCGGGGTGATGTACCTGGTGTCGGTGGCCAACCCACAGGGATTGGTCGGCACGTTCGCGGGCGACCAGGCGGACGTGCCGGTCGTCGTGCAGACCGCATCGGTCACCGGTATGTGGGGCGTGGAATTCCTGGTGCTGTTCGCGCCCGCCGCTCTCGCGGCGCTGCTGACGTCCGGCGTGACCGGCCGGATCCGGGTCGGCGTCGTGGCCGGCGTCGTGCTGGCCGGTGCCCTGGGCGCAGGCGCCGTGCGGCTGTCCCAGCACGACGGCGACGTGCGCCGGGTGGCCGCCATCGCGCCCAACACGTACGCGTGGGCGCCGGACGTCGACTCGGCCCAGGGAAACACACTCGTCCACGCCTACGTGCGCGCCATCGACGCGCTGCCCGCAGGCGTGCGCACGGTCGTCCTGCCAGAGGGGGCCTTCGGTGCGGACCGACCCGATCCCGCCGCCCTCGTCGCGCCGCTGAGCGCGGCGGCGAAGGCACGCGACGTCGACATCGTGGTCGGGCTCCAGCAGGGCAGGAACAATCTCGCCCTGGTCTTCCCGGCGACCGGGGCGCCGCCCGCCGACTACCTCAAGCACCACAACCTGGGCGGCGCGCACGGCGACACGCTGGTCTACGACCCGGCCGACACGGGCGTCGAGATCTGCGCCGACGTCGACTTCGCCAGCCCCAGCCGGGACTACGCGAACAGCGGCACCCAGTTGCTGGCCATCCCCGCGTCCGACAACGACGCCAACGGCTGGCAGCACAGCCGCACCGCCCTGCTGCGCGGTGCGGAGAACGGCCAGGCCGTCGTGTGGGCCGGGCAGAACGGTGAGCTGATGATCGCCGACGGCCTGGGCCGCGTGCTCGCCGACGCGCACACCGGCGGACCGGGCCGGATGGTCACGATCGTCGCCGACCCGTCGGTCGGTCCGGGCGCGACCGCCTACAGCCGGCTGGGGGACTGGTTCGCCTGGCTGTGCCTGGCACTGACCGCGATCGGGGTGATCGTCGCGCTGCGGGCCCGGCGGCTGGTGGAGCCGGAACCGGTCCGACTCCACCAGGGTTGACGGTCAGCTGTTCGGGACGGTGTCGGTGAAGGACGTGTGCGCCGACCGGTACGCGGCCACCTGCGCGTCCACCGCGCTGGGCGACTGGGCCGTGCCGTTGGCGAAGTACACCCAGTCGACCTGCTCGTTCCACGTGCGGGGCGTGGAGCTGGCGACCAGGCCGCCGTCGATGAACCACTCGTTGAAGTCGATGGTCATCCTGTCCCTCGGGTAGTACTTGCCCGTGGTGCTGAAGTACACGTTCCCGTCGACGTAGTACGTGACCGTGCCGCCGCTGACCGTCATCTCCAGGGTGTGCCACCCCTGCAGGCTGCTGATCACGTTGTGCGTCTGGCGGTCCATGGCGTCCGCGCTGTACCAGGTCGTCGTGTAGAGGGTCGGGCCGGGCGCGCCCCAGCCCCCGTTGGGCAGGTACTCGTTGTCCAGTTCGCTGTAGTTGGCCTCGTCCGGCGTGATCGTGTAGAAGGTCTCGTTCACGTCGTCACCGTTGGGGCCGGTGCTCGGCGCGTCGTTGATGTACACGCGCGCCGCGTACGTGCCTTCGAAGAACTTCCGTTGCACGGTGTCGATCTCGGCCTGCGTCGTGCCGCTGGACGTGCCGTTGGTGGTCGCGGACAGCTGCATCACGTGCCCGTCGGCGGCCGCCGACGAACCGGGGAACGTGATCGCGTTCGCCGACCACGTCGCACCGGACACGCCGGGCCCGCCGGCCGACGTGCGGACGGCCCAGTCGTGCGCGCCGAGGTTGGGATCGGCCGAACCGGAGTAGGCGAAGTCGTCGAACATCGTGCCGTTGGCCGGCGGCGGGTTGCCGCCACCGGTGGTGGTCGTCGTGGTCGGTGGCGTCGTGCCGGCCGGCTCGGTGCCCCAGACCAGGTTGCCGTTCTGGTACGCGGTCACGTGCGAGTCGGCGGCGTACGACGTCTGGTTCACGTACGAATAGTCGTTGGCCTGGTTGACGTTCTGCCAGTCCGCCCGGTACAGGCGCAGTTGGATGTCACCGGTGTCGGCACCGGCCGCGATCGAGCCGCCGGTGAACGCGATCTGCAGGTAGTGGTCGGCCGTCGACGTCGGGTTGGCCAGCGCTGACACCGTGCCGGTGATGTTCGAACAGCCCACGACGGCCCAGGCACACGCGAACACGTACGAGCCGGTCGTGTCGGCACTGAAGTAGTACCGCAGCGTCACCTGGTTCAGTGCGACGGCGCTGCCGGAGCCGTTGACGATCTTGAACCACGGTTCGGCTTCGTCCGCACTCGGTCCGGTGCCGGTCTTGTACTGGACCGTGAGCGGTGTCGTGGCGGCCGATGCCGCGTGCACGGCGGGGTAGAGGGCGGTCGCGGCGCAGGCCAGGGCGAGGGCGGCGAGCAGCCCGCGGCGCTTGGTACGGGAACTGGGTAAGCGGGGTGGACGGTCCATCCTTGTCTCCTTGGAGTTGACCAGAGGTCAATCTGACGAGCTCGGATGAGTTACCAAGGTGAATGGTCTGGTCCAATATGTCAAGCGAGGACAACGAAAATATTGGTCGAACCAATCCGTTGACATTACCACTGGTCAACTGCCAGCATCGGAGGCTCAGCCCGGGGGTCTACCCGAGGAGGTTTTCGATGCAGCGCAGATCCCTCGTCGTCCTGGCCACTGCGCTGGCCCTCGCCGTGACGGCCTGCGGCAGCGGCGGCGCCGGCCGCAGCGGCGGTGCGTCGCCGGCCGGCACGACACTGACCGTGTGGCTCATGGACGGCGACCTGAGCGACAAAGCCGTCGCCGCGATCGACGACGAGTTCACCGGACAGACGCACGCCAAGGTCGACATCCAGATCCAGCAGTGGGACAACATCAACACGAAACTGTCCACCGCGCTGGCCCAGGACAACCCGCCGGACGTGCTGGACATCGGCAACACCGACGTGCCGCTGTACGCCGCCACCGGCGCCCTGGCCGACATCACCGCGCACCAGAAGCAGCTGTCCCGCGGCCAGCAGTGGTTACCCGGCCTCGTCGGCCCGGCCACCGTCGGCGGCAAGCTCTACGCGGCCCCGCTGTTCGCCGGCAACCGCGCGGTGATCTACAACAAGCAGATCTGGGCCAGGGCCGGCATCACGACGGCGCCGACCACGTTCGCCCAGCTCACCGCCGACCTCGACCGGATCAAGGCCGCCGACAAGGCCGCCGACTTCTCGGCGTTCTACCTGCCCGGCGAATACTGGCACGGCGCGCTGCAGTTCGTGTGGGACAGCGGCGGCCAGATCGCCACCCAGACCGGCGGCACCTGGCACGGCGCACTGGAATCCCCTGCGGCACAACAGGGTCTGGCCGCATGGCGGTCGTTCCAGAACACCTACTCCACACCGGCGTCCCGCGATACCGACAACAAGACGCCCGACCAGGACGCGCTGTTCGCCAGCGGCAAGGCGGCCGCCATCCTGGACAGCTCGATCAACACGATCGTCAAGGACAACCCGGCGATCAAGGCCCAGATCGGCACGTTCCCCTTCCCCAGCAGCACACCCGGCCGCAACCAACCGGTCTTCCTCGGCGGCTCGGACCTGGCCATCGCCGCGCGCAGCCAGCACCAGGACCTCGCCCTGGCCTACCTGTCCGCCGCCACCGACCCGGCCGTGCAGCGCGCCGCGATCGTCGGCGTCGACGGGTGGACCCCGGTGTCCACGCAGATCATCGACCAGGCCACCAGCCTGCTGCCGGCCACGTCGGCGGCGTTCCTGACGGCCGCCAAGGACAGCGTCGCCACACCGGCCACCCCGGGCTGGGCCACGGTGGAGAGCGACAAGTCGATCAACGACTTCTTCGGTGACATCGCCACCGGCCGCAAGACACCCGCCGCGGCGGCGGCCGCGTTCGACGCGCACCTCGACCAGGCACTCAACGCCGGCCAGTGACATGACCACCATCGTGAAGGCCGCGCCGCCGCGACCGGCCGTCCCGCAAGGGAAACCGCCGCGGCGGCCGGGGCGCCACCTGCCCTACACCCTGCTGCTGCCGGCCGCCACGATCCTGGCGCTCGTGCTCGGCTACCCATTGGTGCGGCTGGTGGTCATCTCCGGCCAGGACTACGGTCTGCGGGCGCTGTTCACCGGTACGGCGACCTGGCTGGGCGCCGGCAACTACACGGCCGTGCTGCGCGACCCGGAACTGGTGCCGGTCCTGGTGCGCACGGCCGGTTTCTGCGCCGCGCTGGTGGCCGGCACACTGGCCATCGGCATGGCCGTCGCACTGCTGCTGGGCACACTGGGCCGCCGCATGCGCACGGCCGTGACGGTGTGCCTGGTCGCCGCGTGGGCCGTGCCGAACGTGGCCGCGACGCTGATCTGGCAATGGCTGTTCCAGCCCACCTACGGCGTGGTCAACTGGCTGCTGTCCAGGCTGCGGGTGTTCGGCGACTTCAGCCAGCACGACTGGCTCGCCCATCCGCTCTCGGCGTTCACGCTGGTGTGGCTGCTGGTGGTGTGGCAGTCGGTGCCGTTCGTGGCGCTCACGCTGCGCGCCGGCCTGTCCCAGATCCCGCGCTCCTACTACGAGGCGGCGGCGCTGGACGGAGCGGGCGGCTGGGCGCGGTTCCGGGTGATCACGCTGCCGTTCCTGCGGCCGATCCTGCTGCTGGTCGCGATCCTCTCGGTGATCTGGGACTTCAACGTCTTCAACCAGATCTGGATCCTCACCGGCGGCGGTCCGGGCGGTGCCACCACGACGCTGGGCATCTGGTCGTTCACCGAGGCGTTCACCAGTCAGTCCTACGGTCGCGGTGCCGCCATCGCGGTGATCTCCGTCGTCCTGCTGATGTGTCTGACCGCGTACTACGTGCGGCGGCTGGTGCGGTCCGGGGAGGAGCTGTGATCCGGCGGTTCTCCCGGAACGCGGCCGCGGTCGTGTTCTGCGTGGTGTGGGCGTTCCCGGTGTACTGGATGGTGAACACGGCGCTGAAGCCGTACGGCCACATCCTGACCGGCACGCCCGGGTTCCTGCCGTTCCCGCTCAGCCTGGCCAACTTCGCCGACGCGATCGGCAAACCGTACTTCCTGGTGTACCTGCGCAACAGCCTGGTCGTCACGATCGCCGTCGTCCTGCTGTCCATCGTGGTCGGTTTCCTCGCGGCGGTGGCGTTGGCGCGCTTCCGGTTCCTGGGCCGCCGCGCGTTCCTGGTCGGCGTGCTGGCGGTGCAGATGGTGCCACAGCCGGCACTGCTGATCCCGCTGTTCCTCGGCCTGCGCAGCGTGCACCTGCTCAACAGCCTCATCGGCCTGACACTGACGTACGTGGCGTTCGTGCTGCCGTTCACCATCTGGACGCTGCGCGGCTTCCTGCACGGCGTGCCGGTCGAACTGGAGGAGGCCGCGATGCTGGACGGCGCCAACCGCGCCACGGTGATCCGCAGCGTGCTGCTGCCGCTCGTGCTGCCCGGCATCATCGCGACCAGCGTGTTCGCGTTCATCACCGCGTGGAACGACTACGTGTACGCCTACGTGCTGATGAAGGACCAGACCGAGTACACGCTGCCGGTCTGGCTGGTCTCGTTCATCACCAGCACCGGCACCGACTACGGCGGCCTGATCGCCGCGTCCACCCTGTTCGCGCTGCCGGTCGTCGTGTTCTTCCTGCTCATCCAGCGCCGCCTCGTCGAGGGCATGACAGCGGGCGCCGTCAAGGAGTAACCCGACCGCCGAAGAAAGGTCACCGTGATCATTCCGCGCCCGACCGAACTCCGCCGGCACCCCGGCCACTTCCCCGTACCGGCCACGCTGCACCTGTCCGCTGGCCCCGGTGCGCAGCAGGCCGCCGACCTGCTCGCCGGTTACCTCGGCGACCGGCCGCGGACCGACGACGGCCCGGTCATCCGGCTGGAGCTGTCCGGACCGTTCGCCCCGGAGGGCTACCGGCTGGCCGTCCGGTCGGACGGTGTCACGCTGACGGCGGCGACCGAGGCCGGCCTGCGGCACGGCGTCCAGACCCTCCGCCAGTTGCTGGTGGACGGGACCTGGCCGTGCGTCACGGTCGTCGACGCGCCCCGGCTGCCGTGGCGGGGTGTGCTGCTGGACGTGGCCCGGCACCACATGCCGCTGGACTTCCTGTACCGGTTCGTCGACCAGTTGGCGCTGCACAAACTGTCCGTGCTGCACCTGCACCTGACCGACGACCAGGGGTGGCGGGTCGAGATCGACGGCTGGCCGCTGCTGACCGAGATCGGCGCGTGGCGGGCCGAGACCGTCATCGGCCACCCGGGCAGCGCCCGGTTCGACGGCACGCCGCACGGCGGGTACTACACGCAGGCCGAACTGCGGTCGCTCGCCGCCTACGCCGCCGAGCGCGGCGTGACGATCGTGCCGGAGATCGACCTGCCCGGACACGCCAGGGCCGCGCTGGCCGCGTACCCGTCGCTGGGCAACCACCCGAAGCGCCCGCAGCCGGTGTGGACCCGCTTCGGCATCAGCGAGGACATCCTGAACGTGCGGGACTCGACGCTGGACTTCTGCCGGGACGTGGTCGACCAGGTCGCCGGCGTGTTCCCGGCGCGCTACGTGCACGTCGGCGGGGACGAGTGCCCGACGGTGCAGTGGGAGCGCGACCCGGTGGCACTGGCCCGGGCCGCCGACCTCGGGCTGACCGACGTGGGGGAGTTGCGCGGCTGGTTCGTGCGCGAACTGCACGCGTTCCTGGCCGGGCGCGGACGGTCGGCGGCGTGCTGGGAGGAGGCGTTCGGCAATCTGCCGGCCGACGTGTTGGTCATGGCGTGGAAGGATTCGGGCCTGCCGCTGGTGGAGCGGGGGCATCCGGTGGTGATGGCGCCGTACCGGTGGACGTACCTGGACTACCCGCAACGCGACCACCCGGACGAGCCGCTCGGCCAGCCCGGCCACGTGATCACCCTCGCCGACGTCTACGGCTACTCGCCGCCGCCCGGCGTGCTGGGTATCCAGGCACAGCTGTGGACCGAGTACGCGCCGACGCCGGCCCACGTCGAGTACCTGGCGTGGCCGCGGCTGTGCGCGCTGGCCGAGGTCGCATGGAGCGGTGCGCCGGACTATCCCGACTTCGTGGGCCGCCTGGAAAGTCATGAGCAGCGGTTACGCTCGTTGGGGGTCCGGTCGCCGGTGTGGCGGACGTCGGTCGAGAGCGTGGAAGGGTGAGCATGGAGTCGGTCAGGCAGCCGGCGACGGTGAAACGCGACCGGGTGCGGCAGTACCTGATGGACGTGATCGAACGGTCCGGCCCCGGCACGCCGCTCCCGCCCGAACGTGACCTGGCGCTGGAACTCGGCGTCTCCCGGCCGACGCTGCGCGCGGCGATCGAGGAGCTGACCCGGATCGGCCTGCTGGTAAGGCAACACGGCCGCGGCACGTTCACCAACGCGCAGAAGGTCAGCCAGCAACTGACCGGCACGTCGTCCAACGCGTTCGCGGTACCCCCGGCCGAGGGCACGTGGACCAGCCGCGTGCTGACGTTCGAGACCGGCCCGGCCGGCGCCCCGAGGGCGGTGCGGCTGAACGTGTCGCCTGCCGAACCGGTGACCCGCGTGCGGCGGCTGCGGCTGGTGGACGGCTCACCGATGGCGATCGAACGGATCGACGTGCCGGCGGTGCTGGTGCCCGACCTGGCGGCGGAGGAGATGGAATCCGGGAATTTCTACCGGCTCCAGCGGTCCCGCTACGAGATCGTGGTGTCGGACGCGGTGCAGACGATCGAGCCGAGCGTCACCGACGCGGGGGAGGCGGAACTGTTGGAGGTTCCGGTGTTCGCCCCGGTGCTGCTGTTCGAACGCACCACCCGCGACGTGACCGGCCGGGTGGTGGAGTTCGCGCGGTCGGTGTACCGGGGCGACCGGTACCGGATCACGTCGAAGCTGCGGTTCGACAGTTCGTCGGGCTGACCAGCCGGTTCGAGCGCCCGCGGCACGGTCATCAGCCTCAGCGACGCTGTCCGGACGCCGGCCGGGACGGCGAGCCCGACCGGGCGCTGTCGGTCCGGTAGGCGTGCGGGCTCATGCCGTAGTGGCGTTTGAAGGCGGTGCTCAGCGCGAACGGGCTGCCGTAGCCGACGTGCCGGGCCACGGCCGCGATCGTGTGGTCGGGGTGTTGGCGGAGCAGGTCGGCGGCCAGTGCCAGGCGCCACCCGGTGAGGTAGCCCATCGGCGCCTCGCCGACCGCCGTCGTGAACCGTCGGGCGAGTGCGGCGCGGGAGACCCCGACGCGCGCGGCGAGCTTCGCGACCGTCCACTCCTCGGCCGGCTGGTGCTGTAGCAGGCGCAGTGCCCGACCGACGACCGGATCGGTGTGCGCCCGGTACCACGCCGGGGCGTCGGCGCGGGCGAACCAGGTGCGCAGCGCGCTGATCAGCAGCAGATCCAGCAGGCGGTCCAGTACGGTCTCCTGGCCCGGCGTGTCGCGGACGATCTCCTCCGCCAGCAGCGGCACCAGTGGACTGGACCACTCGGCGGCGGGCAGCACCACCAGTGTCGGCAACGCCGCCAGCAGGCGCCTGCTGATCTCGCCGTTCATGCCGTACGTGCCGGTGAGCAGGACCGTTGGACCGGCCACGTCGTGGCCCCACGTCCGGACCCCCAGGTCGACCAGGTCGGTCAGGTGTTCACCGTCCGGTGTGCGGCACTCCTGGCCGGGCAGGATCACCGCTTGGGGTGGCGTGTCCGGGTGGTCGGCGACCATGTACGGGTCGGGGCCGCGGACGGTCGCCACGTCCCTGCCGGTGAGCCGGACCGCGTCCGCGCCGTCCGGCACCACCCAGGCCGAGCCGCGCACCACCGCGACGACCGTGAGCGGCGCGTGGTCCTCGATGCGCAGCGACCACGGCGGTGTCAGCACCGACCGGAGCAGGAACGCGCCGTGCGCACGCGGGCCGTCCAGCAGCGCGGCGAGCGGGTCCATGCCGCCAGCGTAGACGCTCACGCATGGAATCGAGCCCCGTGACCATGGAGAGTCTCACCGGTCCCCGGTTGACTGGGCCGGCATGAGGTCAACTACCGAGGAGCCGCCGATGGGCACCGCATCGTTCGTCGTACTGGTCGGCGCCGTGGTCGCGGCCGGTCTGGCCGCCGGGCTGTTCTACGCGTACACCTGTTCGGTCATGCCCGGGTTGGCCCGCGGTGACGACCGGACGTTCGTCGAAGGCATGCGCGGGATCGACGTCGCCATCGTCAACGGCTGGTTCCTGCTGTCGTTCCTGGGCGCTCCGCTGCTCGCCGCCGTCGCCGGATTCCTGCACCCCCGGCCGGGGCCGGTGCTGTGGTGGACCGTGGCCGGGTTCGGATGCCTGCTGGCGATGCTGGTGGTCACCGGTGTCGTGCACATCCCGCTGAACAACGCGCTGGACGCCGGCCGGGTCGGCTACACCGAACTGCGCGCACGGTTCGAACGCCCCTGGGTGCGGTGGAACACGGTGCGTACCGTCCTCGCGATCGCCGGGTTCGGCTGTCTGGTCGGGGCGCTGGTCAGCCGGGCACGAGCATGATCCACACCTGGCCGGGCGCGAGCGGCACCGAATACCGGGTCGGCGCCGACGCCGTCGGCCGGGTCCACGTCGTCGAGTACGCCTTGCCGTCCCGCAGCACGGTCGCCGCGCCGCTGCCGACCGTGCCGGCGACCGGGGCGACCGCGCCGGACGAGTCCTCCGGCCACGCCTCCGGGTGTGTCGTGACGTGCTGGATCACGACCGTCGCCGGCGCCAGCTGGCCGGAGTCCGTGCCGCGGTACGGCGTGCCGTCCATCCATACCAGCCAGTGGCCGCCCGACCAGCGGAACTCGAACGAC
>DASZXM010001105.1:0-2461 GCA_035546415.1 Pseudonocardiaceae bacterium | reverse complement strand
GCCATCGCTGTTTGCCGCGTCCTCCGGCCGAAGGCATGCGCTTTGTTGGCATGCCCGCGGCCGATCTCAGCCGTCCGACTCGTCGCCCGTCGCGTCGTGTGCCGACGCCCCGTTGTCCTGGCCATCGTCGGGGCCGTCGTCTGGGGTGTCGGCGACCGTGCCGGCCGCGGTGTCGGCGAGCCGTTCGCACGTGCGGCCGAACGCGGCCAGTTCGTCGGGGTCCAGCGGTCCGGCGAAGTGCCGGGCGACGCCCGTCAGATGGGTGCCCGTCGCGTCCCGCAACCGGTCGAAGCCCAGCTGCGTGAGTACCGCCACAACGCCGCGGCCGTCCGAGTCGACGCGAGCGCGGGCCACCAGGCCGCTGCGTTCCAGCCTGTCCACCAACCGGGTCACGCCGGAGCGGGACAGCAGCACGGCGTCGGCGAGTTCCGTCATGCGCAACCGCCTGCCGGGCGCCTCGGCAAGTTGTACGAGCACGTCGTACGAGGCGAGCGACAGGCGCTGTGCGGCCAGCAGCTCCGCTTCGAGAACACGGGTGATGTGGGCGTGGGCGCGAAGAAAAGATCGCCACACGTCCATTTCCGTCCGGGTCAACATGCGTGCGGTTCCTGGTGGAGGCACAAACCACGATGTTACGGTCCGCGTCCAGTCACGTGCGCTCCGCCCCCGAAAATCGACCAAACGGTATGCGACCCACCGGTAACCGGTGACCGGACCCACCGCCCGTAACATGGTGAACGGACGCGCACCGGTCACCACCCCGGTGCGGTAACCAGGCATTCCAGGACAGAAGGCCGGTGCACGACAGTGACCACCACCCAGCAGGGCCCCACCGTCGAGCAGGTGCGCGCAGCACTCGCCACGGTCAAGGACCCGGACATCCGCCGCCCGATCACCGACCTCGGCATGGTCAAGGACGTCGAGGTGCACGACGACGGTTCGGTCGCCGTCACGATCTACCTCACGGTGGCGGGCTGTCCGATGCGGGACAAGATCACGCAGGACACGACGGCCGCCGTCGGGGCGGTCGCGGGCGTGACGGGTGTGCGGGTCGACCTGGACGTGATGACCGACGAACAGCGCACCGAGCTGCGCAAACAGCTGCGCGGTGACGCGCAGGACCCGGTGATCCCGTTCGCCCAGCCCGGGTCGCTGACCAGGGTGTACTGCGTGGCGTCGGGCAAGGGCGGCGTCGGCAAGTCGAGTGTCACGGTGAACCTGGCCGTCGCGATGGCCGAGCGGGGTCTGTCCGTCGGCATCGTCGACGCCGACATCTACGGCCACTCGATCCCGCGCATGCTCGGCGCCGAAGGCCGTCCGACGAAGGTCGAGACGATGATCATGCCGCCGCAGGCGCACGGCGTGAAGGTGATCTCGATCGGCATGTTCACCCCGGGCAACACTCCGGTGGTGTGGCGCGGCCCGATGCTGCACCGCGCGCTGCAGCAGTTCCTCGCCGACGTCTTCTGGGGCGACCTGGACGTCCTGCTGCTCGACCTGCCGCCCGGCACCGGTGACATCGCGATCTCCGTGGCCCAGCTGATCCCGAACGCGGAGATCCTGGTGGTGACCACTCCGCAGACGGCCGCGGCGGAGGTCGCCGAACGGGCGGGCGCGATCGCGCTGCAGACCCGGCAACGCGTGGCGGGTGTGGTGGAGAACATGTCGTGGCTGGAGATGCCCGACGGCAGCCGCATGGACGTCTTCGGCAGCGGCGGCGGCCAGACGGTCGCCGACTCGTTGACCAAGTCGATCGGCGCGTCGGTCCCGCTGCTCGGCCAGGTGCCGCTGGACCCGCGCCTCCGCGAGGCAGGCGACGCGGGCGAGCCGATCGTCACGGCCCTGCCGGACGCACCGGCGGCCACGGTCCTGCGCGACATCGCCACGCGGCTGTCCACGCGCTCCCGCGGCCTGGCCGGCCGACTCCTGTCCGTCAGCCCGGCCAGCCGCTGACCCCGCACCATGGTCGCCGGTGCCGGCCTGCGCACCCGCGTCCGCGGCTGATCGCGTGAGCCCTCCCGGCGAACGGTCGGCTCAGGTGGCGTCCGAGAGCCACGGCTGCGCCCCGTCCGGCGCGAGAACGCGCTGGCCGGCCACTGAACTGCACCACACAGTCACCGGACCCGTTCGCGCACCCGATCAACAACGGCCCGACCCGCAACTCATGAGCCCCCGACGGGTAGTCGGCTCAGATGGCATCCGGATCGAACAGCACCGCCTCACCCCGGGGCGAGGGGCGCTGATCGATCGGCTGCTGAACGGCATCACCGTCACCAAAACCCGTTTACGCGCCCGATCGACAACAGCCGACCTGAACGCATGAGCCCCGACGGGCGGCCGACTCAGGTGGCGTCCGGGTCGAACGGCACCGCGTCGCCCGAGGTGAGCGGGCCGCTGATCGACCGGCCGCGGAAGCGCACCACCGTCACCAGACCCGTCGCACACCCGATCAACAACGGCC
>DASZXM010001104.1:0-7256 GCA_035546415.1 Pseudonocardiaceae bacterium | reverse complement strand
TGTTCGCGTCCTGGAAGGTGGACGCGATCAAGGTCGACTTCCTGTGCGGCATCGCCCAGAACCTCGACCCGGCCACCGTCTACGCCCAGTTCAGTGCCGCCGTCGCGCACTCCGGCCGGGCCATGCTGCTCAACCTGTGCGACCCGGTCACCAGCGCGTGGGGCGACTACCCGCCCGCCGAGGAGGCCGGCAACGCCTACAGCTACGGCCCGCTCCTGGCCGACTCGTGGCGCACCGACACCGACATCGCCTGGGGCACGCCGACCGCCGGTGAGTGGCCGAACGTGCTGCGCAACATGGACGACAACGCCGCCCATCCGGAGGCCAACGGCCCCGGCCACTACAACGACCCGGACTACCTGGTCCCGATGCGGCCACTGGCCGGCGGCGGCCTGGAGATGACCCAGGAGGAGTCCACGTCGCAGCTGGTGATGTGGGCGGAGATGGCGTCGCCGCTGATCGTCGGCTCCGACCCGCGCACGCTGCCGCGGTCGATGATCGACACGCTGGACAACCCGGAGATCATCGGCGTCGACCAGGACCCGCTGGACGTCCAGGGCGTCCGTGTCGCCTCGTCCGCTGTCGGTGACGTGTACAGCAAGGTGTTGTCCGGCAACGGACAGCGTGCCGTCGTGCTGCTCAACCGGTCCGAATCGGCCGCCTCGATGACGGTCACGTTCGCCGACGCCGGCCTGACCGGCACGGTGTCGGTGCGGGACCTGCTGGCACGCCGGAACGTCGGCCGGCTCACCGGTTCGTACACCGTGACCGTCCCGGCGCACGGCACCGCGTTCCTCAAGCTGCACGGCACCGACCTGGAGCCCGGCACCGACCTGGGCGGCTCGGCGAGCGCGAGCCCGGCCGTCGTCCGGTTCGACGACACCCACGTGGACACGTTCGCCCGCACCACGAACGGCTCGCTCGCCGAGTTCGACGGCACCCGCTGGACCACGCTCGGCGGACCGACCCGAGGTCAGATCCTCGGCCAGCCGGCGGCGTACGGCTCTGCCGGCGACGTGGTCGACGTGTTCGTGCGCGGCACCGACGGCCACGCGTACCGGCGGACGTTCGACGGGCGGACGTGGCGGCCGTGGGTGAACCTCGGTGGCACGCTCACCGACGCGCCCACCGTCGCCTACGACTCGCCGACCTCGTGGACCGTGTTCGCCCGCGGTGCCGACGGCCAGGTCTGGTCGCGGAGCGCCACGTCCCCGTCGTGGACGTCCATCGGAGCGCCGAACGGCAAGCCGATCTACGGCAGGCCCAGCGCCGTCACCGACGCCAACGGCACGTACGTGGCCGTGCGCACGGCCGACGACCAGGTGTGGTGGCGGACCGCCGACGCGAACGGCACGTGGTCGGACTGGACCGCGCTCGGCGGCGTGGTCAGCGGCAGTCCGACGCTGCTGGCCACCCAGGGCCGCGTCTACCTGCTCGCCCGGGCCAGCGACTACACGCTCTGGCAGCGCAACTTCGTCGACGGCGCATGGGGAAACTGGTTCCCGCGCGGCGAGTTCGTCAGCGACCAGTTCACCGGGTCGCTGGGCGCCGCCGCGGGTACGAACGGTTCGGCGTGGGTGGCCTTCCGCGGGACGGACGGCCGCGTTCATCTGACAGTGCTGTAGGAGAGTCCGTGGGGCAGGCAGAGAAGGCAGCCGTCGTGTCGGGGGCCGCGTCCGGGATCGGCGCGGCCACCACCCGGCGGCTCGCCGCGGCCGGGTACGTGACCATCGGGATCGACGTGCGCGAGGACGTCGAACAGGTCGCGGACGTGGCGGTCGTGGGCGACGTGACCGACGAGCGGACATGGGAGCGGGCGGTCGCGGCCGCCCGGGACCGGGCCGGTGGCGTGGACGCGTTGGTCAGCAACGCCTACGCGGGCTCGACCAGAACCCTCGACGAGATGGACCGGGCCGAGTGGTCGCGGCAGGTCGAGGTCAACCTGACCGGTGCGTACCTGGCCGGGCACGCGTGCCTGCCGTCGCTGCGGGCCCGGTCCGGCGGGATCGTGCTGGTGTCGTCGGTGCACGCGATCGCCGGCCTGCCACGGCATCCCGCCTACGCGGCCACCAAGGGGGCACTGGTGTCGCTGGCCCGCCAGTTGGCCGTGGAGTACGCGCCGGACGTGCGCGTCAACTCCGTGCTGCCCGGGCCGGTGCTCACCAGGGCCTGGGACCGGGTCCCCGCGGCCGACCGGGAGCGCAGCGTCCGGGCCACACCGCTGGGGCGGCTCGGGCGGCCGGAGGAGGTGGCCGACGTGATCGCGTTCCTGCTGTCCCCGGCCGCCTCGTTCGTCACCGGCGCCGCGCTCGTCGTGGACGGCGGGTGGTCCATCCACAAGGACTCGGCCTGAGGGGGCACCGTTGAAGATCACCGACATCGAGACGTTCCTGGTGCCGCCGCGTTGGCTGTTCGTCAAGCTGACCACGGACGAGGGCGTCGTCGGCTGGGGCGAACCGGTCGTGGAAGGGCGCGCGGAGACCGTGCGGGCCGCCGTCCACGAACTGGCCGACCTGGTCCGCGGACAGGACCCGCTGCGCATCGAGGAGCACTGGCAGGTGTTGCGGCGCGCGGGTTTCTACCGCGGCGGCCCGGTCCTGTCCAGCGCACTGGCCGGGTTCGACCACGCGCTGTGGGACATCGCCGGCAAGGTGCGCGGTGTGCCGGTGCACGAACTGCTCGGCGGTCCGGTGCGCGACCGGGTGCGGGTGTACTCGTGGGTGGCGGGCGACCGGCCCGACCGCGTCGCGGAAGCCGTTGCCGGACAGGTGGAACAGGGCTTCACGGCGGTCAAGATGAACGCGTCCGGCCCGATGACCGCCGTGGCGACGCCCGCCGAGGCGAACGCCGTGCTGGCCCGCGCCCGCGAGGCCCGCGCGGTGCTCGGCCCGGACCGTGACCTGGCCATCGACTTCCACGGCCGCGTGTCGCCCGCGATGGCGCGCCGGCTGCTGCGCATGCTGGAGGAGGTGCAGCCGCTGTTCGTGGAGGAGCCCGTGCTGCCCGAGACCCAGGGCGGTGGGCTGGCCGCCGCCGTCGCGTGCAGCGGGATCCCGATCGCGGTGGGGGAGCGGCTGTACTCGCGGTGGGACTTCAAGCCCGCGCTGGACGCCGGTGTCGCCGTGGTGCAGCCCGATCCGTCGCACGCGGGCGGCATCTCCGAGCTGCGCCGGATCGGCGCGCTGGCCGAGGTGTACGGCGCGACGATGGCACCGCACTGTCC
Organism: Pseudonocardiaceae bacterium; assembly: GCA_035546415.1. Classification (GTDB taxonomy): domain Bacteria; phylum Actinomycetota; class Actinomycetes; order Mycobacteriales; family Pseudonocardiaceae; genus DATEPR01. The sequence continues at coordinate 4,033 of DASZXM010001104.1, read as the reverse complement.
ACTCGGGCCGATCGCGCTGGCCGCGAGCCTACAGGTGGCCTTCGCGACGCCGAACTTCCTGATCCAGGAACAGAGCCTGCGCATGCAGTACAACGCGGGCACCGAGTTCGTCGACTACCTGGTGGACACGGCACCGTTCACGTTCACCGACGGGTACGTGTCGCGGTTGTCCGGCCCCGGACTGGGTATCGACATCGACGAGGCGGCCGTGCGCCGGGCTGCCGAGATCGGGCACGCGTGGCGGTCGCCGCTGTGGCGGCACGACGACGGGAGCTTCGCGGAATGGTGACCTTCACCGACGAGCTGCGCTCCGCGCGGCTCTTGGCGATCGTGCGCGGGCACAAGCCGGATGCCGTGCGCGCGTCGGTGCTGACGTTGTTCGAGGCCGGTGTCCGGCTGGTCGAGGTGTCGCTGACCGGCCGGTCCGCACTGGCGGTGCTGACGAAACTGATGCCGGACGTGCCGGCGGGCTGCCTGCTGGGTGCCGGCACGGTCCGGACCGAGGGTGACGTGCAACGGGTCAGGGACGCCGGCGTGCACTTCGCCGTGAGCCCGTCGGTGACCGACTCGGTGCCGGTCGCGGTGAGCGCGGGTCTGCCGGTGCTGGCCGGGGCGCTCACCCCGACCGAGATCGAGACGGCGCTGGGGTTCGGCGCCGATGCCGTGAAGATCTTCCCCGCGTCGCTGGGCGGCCCCGGCTACCTGGCGGCGCTGCGGCAGCCGTACCCGGACGTGCCGATGGTGCCGGTCGGTGGTGTCGGCCGCGCCGAGGCCGTCGACTACCTGGCGAAGGGCGCGATCGCGGTCGGCGTCGGGTCGCCGCTGGTGCGCGACGCCGCAGAGGGCGGTGATCTCGGGGAACTCGCGGCGCGGGCCCGTGACTTCCTGGAGGCGGTAGCCGCATGACCTTCCTGGAGGCGGTGGCCGCATGACGGATGTGCTCACGTTCGGCGAGACCATGGCGGTGATCCGGGCGGTCGAGCCGGGCCCGCTGCGGTTCGCCCAGTCACTGCGGTTGAGCGTGGCCGGAGCGGAGTCGACGGTGGCGGTCGGGCTGGCCCGGCTCGGGCACGCGGCACGGTGGGTCGGGCGGGTCGGCGCGGACGAGTTCGGGCAGCTGGTGACCGACCGGCTGCGCGCCGAACGGGTCGACGTGACGTACGTGGCCGCGGACGACGCCGCGACCGGCCTGCTGGTCCGGGAACAGCGGACGGCGGATCTGGCCCGGGTGCGGTACTACCGGTCCGGTTCGGCCGGGTCACGGTTGTCCGTCGACGACCTGGTGCCCGCGCTCGGCGACGGGGCCCGGTTGCTGCTGCTGTCCGGGATCACGCCCGCACTGTCGCAGTCGTGCCTCGCCGCGACGCGGGCCGCCCTGTCCCACGCGGTGGCGTCCGGGTGGGAGGTGTGCCTGGACGTCAACTATCGCGCCGCGCTGTGGTCGCGGCCGAGGGCGGCTGAGGTGTTGACGTCGCTGGTGCCCTCGGCGTCGATCGTGGTGGGGGACGACGAGGAACTGGCGCTGGTCGGCGGTGTCGACGGGCTGCTGGCCGCCGGGGTGCGCGAGGTCGTGGTGAAGCAAGGCGCCGCGGGGGCGTCGGTGTCCACCGTGGCGGGGACGTGCTCGGTGCCCGCGGTGTCGGTGACGGCCGTCGACGTGGTGGGGGCCGGGGACGCGTTCGTGGCCGGGTACCTGTCCGGGTTGCTGGACGGGTTGATCCTGCGGGACCGGCTGGTGCGCGGGGTGACGGTGGCCGGGTTCGCGGTGGCGTGCGTCGGCGACTGGGAAGGCCTGCCCACCCGGGCGGAGTTGGCGGTGTCCGGGCCGCCCGGGACCACGTTGCGCTAAGCGCGGAGGCCGTCGGAGATGACGGTGACGATCGGGCCGAGGTCGTCGCCCGCCCTGGCCAGGCAGGCGGTCATGAGCGCCTTCACGTCGGCGTAGGTGATCTCGGGCCGGATCGTGCCGGCCGCTTGGGCCTCGGCGAGCATCCGCTGCATGCGGCCGGCAACGTCGTAGCCCGCCTCGGCGCCGATGGCGTCCATGTCGTAACCGTTGCCGGCCAGCGCCTCGGCCAGGCCGAGGTGCTGGGCGCCCTCGTGCACCACGGCGGTGAAGAACTCCAGGAACGCCGTTGCCGGGTCACGGTCGGCGAGCGCGTCGGCGCGCTCGATCAGATCGGCCATGCGGCCCAGCAGGATCGCCGTGAACAGGTCCTCCTTGGTGGGGAAGTGCCGGCTGACCGTGCCCGTGCCGACACCGGCGCGGCGCGCGATCTCGTGCACCGGCACGGAAAGCCCCTCGGTGGCGAAGACCTCGGCCGCGACTTCGAGCACCTTGGCGCGGTTGCGGACGGCGTCGGCGCGCGGAGCCCTGCCCATGTGACCTCCTCCTGCTCTCCATGCTCTACCTGCTCTCCCGCTCGACAACCGGGACGGCCATCCCGTATCGTCGTCTTACCGGGACGGTCGTCCCGATTATAGGAGGGTGACATGTGGACAGCGGACCAGGTGCCCGACCTGACCGGCCGGACGGCGGTCGTCACGGGCGCCAACAGCGGAATCGGCTTCGAAACGGCCCTGGTGCTGGCCCGTCACGGCGCGTCGGTCGTGCTGGCCTGCCGGAACGTCGACAAGGCAGCCGACGCGGCCGCGCGCATCCCCGGTGACGTCGGTATCCAGCAGTTGGACCTGTGCTCGCTGGCGTCGGTGCGGACGGCGGCGGAGCGGCTGCTGGCCGACCACCGGCGGATCGACCTGCTGGTCAACAACGCCGGCGCGTTCCGGTCCCGGTACGTCGTCACGGAAGACGGCTTCGAATCGACGTTCGCCGGCAACCACCTGGGCCCGTTCGCGCTGACCGGCCTGCTGCTGGAACGGTTGCTGGCCACCCCGGGGTCCCGGGTGGTGACGGTGAGCAGCATCGGCCACCGGCGAGGCGTGATCGACTTCGACGACCTGCACGCGACGCGCGGCTACGGCAGCGGACCCGCGTACTTCCAGTCGAAACTGGCCAATCTGATGTTCACGTACGAACTGCAGCGACGACTGGCCGGCACGAACACGATCGCGGTCGCCGCGCATCCGGGCAACTCGTACACCGGTTTCGGCCGCGAACTGAACCCGATCGCCCGGTTCCTGACCAGCCCGCGGGCCCGGTTCTTGATGTGGTGGTTGCTGCAGAGCCCACCGATGGGCGCCCTGGGCACGCTGCGCGCGGCAACCGACCCGGACGTCCGCGGCGGCGAGTACTACGGCCCACCCGGCCGCGCCCAGTTCACCGGGCATCCGGAACGCGTCGAGTCGAGCGCGCGGTCGCACGATGTCCAGGCGCAGCAACGGTTGTGGCGCGAATCCGAGCGCCTGACCGGCGTGGTGTACCCGGTGGGGCCGCTGCCGGTGAAGTAGGTAGGTGGGCGCGGGGACTCGCGGCCGGGCCGGTAGCCGCGCGGGGCGGCGGTGTTGGTGGGGCGGCGGTGCTGGTGGGGCGGCGGCTGCGAGTGGAGCCTGGCCGGGTGGGCGCTGGCGAGCGGGCCCTGCCGAGCGGGCGCTGGCGGTTGGGCGCTGCCGAGTGGCGTGGTCGGCGGGCCTTGTCTGGCGGTCGGTCTCGCTGGAGGGACGACACGCGCGGCTATGGTCCGGCTGGTTCGGGCGTGTCGTCGCTTGGCGGCGATGGCGGGGTTGTGGTGGGCGGCTGTGTCGGGTCGCCCACCTCGTCGGGCGGCCAGCCTTGTCGAACGGGTGTTCCTGAGCGGGCGGTGTTGTGGCCGGACCTTGCCGGGCGGATGTTGCCCGGCCGGCGGGCCCTGCGAAGCGGTCGGTCTCGTCGGGCGGACGACACGCGCGGTTGTGGTCGGGGGGTTTCGGCGTGTCGTCGTTTGGCGGAGGCGGAGGCGGAGATGGGGGTTGGCGGGCGGCCGTGTCGAGCGGCTGGCCTTGCTCGCGGGTGGTGTTGCCCGATGAGGCTTGCTGGCGGGTGGTCTTGGCCGATGGGGTTTGCTGGGCGGGTGGTGTTGCCCGGTGGGCCTGGTCG
>DASZXM010001103.1:0-4732 GCA_035546415.1 Pseudonocardiaceae bacterium | reverse complement strand
TCGAACTCGCCCGGTGGCGGCTGGCTGTAGCCGGTGCCGTCGATCGACGTGAGGTTGTCGCCCCACGCGTGGTCCGCGACCACCGAGCCGTCCTGGCCGATGGCCACGCTCGTGCCGCCGACGGCCGTGCTCCACGGGTCGGACGCCGGGAACTGTACATTGTGGACGTTCGCGGCGGCCGGGTCGCTCGGGTCACCGACGACGTCACCGCTGTCGCCGGAGGAGAAGTCGAACCCGATGCCCTCCAGCGCGCCCTGTTGCAGCACCGGGCCCCACGGTGCGATGTCGGCCGGCGAGAGACCGGCCTCCTGCAGGCCCCACGAACCGGTCGCGACGTCGGCCAGGTGCTGGTCCACGACCCGGCTCGCACCGTCCAGCCACGACGCGACGTAGTCGCCGGTGGTGAGGGCACAGTCGACGCCGACGTACACGACATGCGCGTCCGGCGCCGCCAGGTGCACGGACTGCACGTCGATGGACTCCTCCAGTGGGTCGCCCTCCGGGTCGTCCTCGGCGCACGTGCTGTCCACGTTCGGGCCGATGTTCTCGGTGTACTGCCCGGGGGCGAAGACAGGTTCGTCGTGGCCGGCGAAGAACCGGTTGGAGTCGGACAGTTCGGTCTTCGAGTAGCCGTTGAGGATGACGGCAACGGTGGTGCCCCTGCCGGTGTACGGGCCGCCGGCCAGGCCGTAGGCGTGGCGCACCTGGTCGGGCGTGTACCCACACAGCTGCGTGGGTGCCGTGGTGTGTCCGAACGCGGCCGGGATGGCGGCGGTGTACTGGCCCCAGTACTGCGAGCACCGGAAGCCGTCCGCCGACGCCGCCGCGGTCGTCCGGCCGCTGGTCCGGGCCGCGCGCAGCGGTGTCATCAGGCCGGTCGCCTTCGGCGGGCCTGCCGGGCCCAGATCGGTGTCCTCGATCCCGGTCACGCTCCGCACGTCGCCGGCCAACTCGGCCGGCACCGAGAACCCGCCCACCACGCCGGGTTGGCGGATGGTGAACGTCTGCCCGAACTCGGTGACGGTCTGGTCGTACTCGCTGACCCGCGTGTCGAACGCCGCGTCGGCCTGCGCCACGGTCGCCGTCACGGCGAAGTAGTGCGGGGTGGTCGCGGTGATCGTCATGCCCTGCCCGGTCAGCCAGGTGCCGACGGCCGTGGCCTGCGCCGCGGTCGTGCCGTACCGCTGGGCGAACTGGCCCGCGGTCAGGTAGTGGCCGAACAGGGGGCTGCCGGGTTGTGAGACCGCCAGTGCCGCCGCTGTCACGCCGGGCCGGTCGGCCAGGTACACCCGCAGGTGCAGCGGCAGGGTCGGGTCGAGTGGTGTGGTGGTGCCGCTGATGTCGGTCACGTTCGGGCTGGGCAGCGCCACCCGGGCCGGCGTGCCGGCGGCAGCCGGCAGCGCGACCAGCGCATTGCACGCCAACACGGCCAGTCCCAGCAGGACGCCGTGTCGACGTAAGGACTTCGTCTGTGTCGTCACATGAGAACTGAGTGCGCGGCGGCGGCACGAAGTTGCCGTGATGTGCGCAACGCTACATCTCGGCGGATGGCCAGAATTGCCCGAAGCCAGGGATTGGCCGAACTTGCCCATGGCCGTCACATGCTGTTCAGATGGTGTCTGCTCGTGATCGAACCGGGATGCCTAGCGTCCAGGGGATCACACCGACGACACCACGGAGGCACGGCCTTGCCTGACGCATTCTTCCGAAGAGCCGCCATTGTCGCGTTATCCCTGTCCGCCGCGGCCGCTGCCTGCCCGCTGCTCGCCGGGCCGGCGTTCGCCGATCCCGCCGGGGACGGTGTCGTCATCAACGAGGTCTACGGCGGTGGCGGTAACAGCGGATCGCACTACAAGGCCGACTTCGTCGAGCTGGACAACCCGACCGGTGCCGCCGTGGACGTCACCGGTTGGACCGTGCAGTACCGCTCCGCGGCCGGGACCACCGTCCAGAAGACCGCGTTGAGCGGTAGCATCGCCGCGCACGGCCACTACCTGGTGCAGGAGTCCGCGGGCTCCAACGGTGACCAGGTCACGCTGCCGTCGCCGGACGTGACCGGCAGCATCGCGCTCAGCGCCACCGGAGGCGTCGTCATCCTCGCCTCGTCGTCCACCGACGTGACCGCGCAGGGCGACCTGGCCGGGCTGCCCGGTGTCGTGGACACCGTCGGCTGGGGCAGCAGCACCACGTCCTACGAGGGCACCGCGCCCGCGCCGGCCACCGACAACACGACGTCCGTCAGCCGCACCGATGCGCGTGACACCGACCAGAACGACAGCGACTTCACCAAGGGCGCGCCGACACCGCGGAGTTCGGCAACCGACGGCACCGGCTCGGTCACCGTGAGCAACCCGGGTCCGCAGACGGCCACCGTCGGCATCGCGATCACGCCGCTGACGCTGTCCGCGTCCGGTGGCACCGCGCCGTACACGTGGACCGCCACCGGGCTGCCTGCGGGCCTCGCGGTCTCCTCCGGCGGCGTCGTCTCCGGCACACCCACCACCGCCGGCAGTTCGACGGTGACGGTCACCGCGACCGATTCGGGGGGCGTGGCCGGCTCGGCCGGCTTCGGCTTCCAGGTGTCCGCCGCGGCCGGAACCGCCATCCCGATCGCCACCGTCCAGGGCACCGACACCGACACGTCGCCCTACGCCGGCAAGACCGTCACGGTCGACGGGGTCGTCACCGCCGCCTACCCGACCGGCGGCTTCAACGGCTTCTACCTGGAGACCGGCGGCGCGGGCGGCACCACGGCCGACGACCGGACGCCGGGTGCGTCCGACGCGATCTTCGTCTACGGCTCCACCTCCGTGCGGCAGGTGCACATCGGCGAGAGCGTCGAGGTCACCGGTGAGGTCGCCGAGTTCCAGGGCGAGACCGAGATCGAGTTCCCGACCGTGACCGAACTGGCCACCGCCCTGCCGGCCGTCGTCCCCGACCGGATCCCGTGGGCGGACCTGACGACCAACGCCGACAAGGAAGCGCACGAGGGCGAACTCGTCGCGCCGCAGGGCGACTTCACCGTGTCGGACAACTACGACGCCAACTGGTACGGCTCGTTCACGCTGGCCGCCGGCGACACCCCGCTGCGCCAGCCCACCGACGCCGGCACCGCCGGCAGCGCCGACGCCCAGGCCGTCGCCGCGGACGACGCCGCCCGGATGGTAACCCTCGACGACGGCGCGAGCTGGAACTACAGCGGCAGCACCTACGTGAACGACCCGCTGCCGTGGCTGACGCCCACCAACCCGGTCCGCATCGGCTCCCGCGTGACGTTCCACCAGCCGGTGGTGCTGGACTACCGGTTCTCGCTGTGGAACCTCCAGCCCACCCAGCAGGTCACCGACGACGGTTCGGCGGTCGCGACATTCGGCGACACCCGCACCGCCAACCAGGAACCGGCCGACGTGGGCGGGCAGATCCGGCTGGCGACGTTCAACGTGGAGAACTACTTCCCGCTGACCGGCGAGGACTACGTCGCCAGGGGCCTGGGCACCTGCTCGTACTACACCGACCGGCAGGGCAATCGCATCACCGTCAACACGTGCACCGGCACGGACGGCGGCCCCGGTCCGCGCGGCGCGGCGGACGACGTGAACTTCGCGCGGCAGCAGGCGAAGATCGTCACCGGCGTCAACCGGCTGGGCGCGAGCATCGTGTCGCTGGAGGAGATCGAGAACTCGGCCAAGTTCGGCGAACCGCGGGACACCGCGCTGGCCGGACTGGTCGACGCGCTCAACCAGGCCGCGGGCACGACCGTGTGGGCGTACGTGCCGTCCCCGCCGGCCGGCAAGCTGCCGCCACTGGCCGATCAGGACGTCATCCGCACGGCGTTCATCTACAAGCCGGCCGACGTCACACCGGTCGGGCCGTCGACGGTGCTGACCGGCGACTCCGGGCCCGGGCAGCCGTTCTCGATCGCCCGTGAGCCGCTGGCGCAGGGTTTCACGAAGGCGGGCGCACGCGCCCAGGACGCGTTCCTGGTGGTGGCCAACCACCTGAAGTCCAAGGGCGCCGACGGTGCTCCGCTGTACCCGGGCGATGCCCAGGACACGTCGTCCCCGGCCGTGGACCAGGGCGCGTTCAACGAGACCCGGGTGCACGAGGCGGCCGACGTGAACACGTTCGCGTCACAGGTCGCGACGTCGCTGGGCACCAACCGGATCTTCCTGGTCGGCGACTTCAACGCCTACACCCACGAGGACCCGCTGCAGGAGCTGTACACCGACGGCTACGCCGACATGGGCAGCACGTTCGACCCGACCGAGCAGACGTACTCGTTCGACGGGCTGGAGGGTTCACTGGATCACGTGCTGGCGAACGCGGCGGCCCGGCAGCTGGTGACCGGTGCGGACGTGTGGCAGATCAACGCCCAGGAGGCCGTCGCCTACGCGTACAGCCGCTACGACTACAACGCCACCCCGCTGTTCAACGGTTCCGACCCGTTCGCGGCGTCCGACCACGACCCGGTGGTCGTCGGCCTGAACCCGCCGACCGCGCCCGCGTGGCACGCGTCGACCACGTACGACACCGGTGACCAGGTGTACTACCAGGGTTCGACGTGGCAGGCGCTGTGGTGGACGCGCGGTCAGGCCCCGGGCGATCCGAACGGCCCGTGGCAGCAGATGCTGATCACGGCGGACGGCACGGCCGTCTGGACGCCGTCGCGCGTGTTCGACACCGGTGATCAAGCCGTCTACCAGGGTTCGACGTGGCAGGCGCTGTGGTACAC
>DASZXM010001102.1:0-1830 GCA_035546415.1 Pseudonocardiaceae bacterium | reverse complement strand
CACGTCACGGATTCCGGCATCGTGGTGCTCGGCAAGGGCACGTTGGCCATGGCCTGAGCCCGGCACGGCCGGTGCGTCGGGTGCTCGCGTGACCCCGATAGGGTCGCCCGATGCACTCCTCGGCACTCTGGATCGCGGCGGCACGGGCGCGCGAGTCGGCGCGCCCGGACCGGTTGTTCGACGATCCGTGGGCCGACCGGCTGGCCGGTGACACCGGCCGGGCCCGGCTGGCCGCGCAGCCGGAGAACCGGTTCCTGCCGGTGCGCACCCGGTTCTTCGACGACGTGGTGACGTCCGCCGACTGGGCGACCCAACTGGTGCTGCTGGGTGCCGGCATGGACACCAGGGCGTACCGGCTGCCACTGCCGCCGGCCATGACGGTGTACGAGATCGACCAGCCCGGTTCGTCGGCCGTGCCGGAACCCGTGAAGGAATCCGTGCTGGCGGACGCGGAACCGGTGTGCCGCCGCAGTACCGTCGCGGCCGACCTGCGCGGCGACTGGCCATCGGCCCTGCTGGCCGCCGGCTTCCGGCCGACCGAACCGACCGTCTGGCTGGCCGAGGGCCTGTTCTTCTACCTGTCACCATCCACAGTGGACGACCTGTTGGCCGGTACGGCGGCGCTGTCCGAATCCCGGGCACTGTTGGCCGCCGACACGTTCGGCACCGGCGTGCTCAGCATCCCCGGCGTGGGGGCGGAGGCGTTCTGCACGGACGAACCGGTGGCACTGCTGCGCCGCGCCGGCTGGTCGACGGTCGACGTCACCGAACCGGGCCAGTCGGCCGCCAACTACGGTCGCCTGCGCCGCATCCCGGACGACTGGGCAGGCGGCCCGGACCCGACGATGCGCACCTACCTGATCGTCGCCCGGAACGCCAAGCAGACGTCGTAGAACTGTCCTCCTCAGGCGGCGCGGGCGCCGGTCATGATCGCCACCGCATCCTCCATCGAGTGCGTCTTCGGGGTGATCACGGCCGCTCGTTTGCCCAGCCGCTGCACGTGGATCCGGTCGGCGAGTTCGAACACCAGTGGCATGTCGTGGCTGATCAGCACGATCGGCAGGCCGTCGGCCCGCAGCTGTCGGATCAGCTCCGACACCTGGCCGGACTCACGGACGCCCAGTGCGGCCGTCGGCTCGTCCAGGATCACCACCTTGCTGCCGAACGCGGCCGCCCTGGCCACCGCGACCGCCTGCCGCTGGCCGCCGGACAGTGTCTCCACGGCCTGCGTGATGTCCTGCAGTGTCGCGATGCCCAGCTTCTGCACGTGCTCTCGCGCCTCGCGGCGCATCGCGGCCGTGTCCAGCAGTCGGAACACCGAGCCCAGCGGGCCCTTCTTCCGGATCTCCCGCCCGAGGTAGAGGTTGCTCGCGATGTCCAGCGCGGGCGTGATGGCCAGCGTCTGGTAGACCGTCTCGATGCCGGCGTCCTTGGCCTGCTGCGGATTCCGGAACGACACGACCTGGCCGTCCAGGTACAGCGTGCCGGCGTCCGGCACGGTCGCACCGGACAGGCACTTGATCAGCGTCGACTTCCCGGCGCCGTTGTCGCCGATCACGGCCAGCACCTCGCCGGGCAGCAGCTCGAAATCCGTGCCGCGCAAGGCTTCTACCCGGCCGTAGGACTTGACCAACCCGGTAGCAGCCAGAATGGGCTCGCTCATCGGCGTCCTCGCTTCGCTGCGGGCGCCGATGAGGCACAAGCACGCAGTGTCATTGATTCGCTCGCAAGCTCGCTCATCGCCGCACCCTCCGAATCCACCGGTCCACGCTCACCGCGCCGATCACCAGCAGGCCTTCCGCCAACTGCTGGTAGAGGTCCTGCACGCCG
>DASZXM010001101.1:0-18006 GCA_035546415.1 Pseudonocardiaceae bacterium | reverse complement strand
GTACCGGGGTCCAGAGTTCGACGCCCGGTCCGGCTTCCCGCAGGCTCGTCGACAGGTCGGCCGCGCGCTCGGCGAGCCACGGGCCGATGGTGGCCGCGGCGTCGGCGGCGAGCGGTCCCAGGCTGCGGACCGCGTCGTGCTCGGGCACCGCTTCCCGCGCCCGGGACCGGATCACCTTCGTCGCCCAGCGCTGGGCCTCGCCCAGGTGCCGCAGGCGTTGACCGGTGTTCCAGCCCGGGCAGGACGGGACCGGGGTGGTCAGGTCGGCGCCCTTGATCGTGGCCGTCAGCAGTTCGGTCTGGGTGACGATCTCGGCGCGGTAGCGGTCGTACGTCAGCATGCCGCGTACCGTAGATGAGCGGTCCGTCGCTAGTACGCGCCGTCGCCGCTGAAGACCGCCCGCACCGTCTTCCACAGGATCAGCGCGTCCAGCGCGAGCGACCAGTCCTCCACGTAGCGCAGGTCCAGCCGGACCGCCTCCTCCCAGGGGAGGTCACTGCGGCCGCTGACCTGCCACAGGCCGGTCATGCCCGGCTTGACCAGCAGCCTGCGCTTCACGTCCGGGCCGTACGTCATCGTCTCCTCGGGCAGCGGCGGTCGCGGACCGACGAGGGACATGCGGCCGCCCACCACGTTCAGCAGTTGGGGAAGCTCGTCCAGGGAGTAGCGGCGCAGCCACGTGCCCACCTTCGTGACCCTGGGGTCCTCGCGCATCTTGAACAGCGGGCCGGAACCCTCGTTGGTCAGGTGCAGTGCCACACGCTGGACGTCCGCGCCCACCACCATCGTCCGAAACTTGATCATGGTGAAGGGCTTCTCGTCCTTGCCGACCCTGCGCTGGCGGTAGAACACGGGGCCCTTGCTGCCCAGCTTGATGAGCGCCGCGATCACCAGCAGCAGCGGCGCCAGCACGGCCAGCAGCAGTGACGCGGCCACGCGGTCGAAGATCTCCTTGATCACCCGGCGAACGCCGGTGAACACCGGTGCCGACACGCGTAGCAGCGGCATGCCCAGCACGCCGCTGACGTGCACCCGGGGACCGGCGACCTCCATCAGGACCGGCGCCACCACCATCTCCGCCGTGCTGCCCTCCAGATCCCACGCCAACTGCTGCAGCCGGCGCGGTGTCCAGTACTGGTCCGCCGTGATGCCCACGATCCGGTACCCGCCCCGGCGGACGTGGCCCGCCAGGTCGGCCAACTGGCCGATCACCGGGACGCCGGCGATCTTCGCGCCGTTGCCGGCCCGGCCGTCCACCGTGCAGACCGCCTCCACCCGCCAGCCCAGGTGCGGGGTCATCCGGGTGCGGGTGATCAAATCATGGACCGTTTCCGTGGAACCCGCCGCCAGGACCGGCAGCAGGCAGCGGCCTTCCTTGCGCGCCCGGTGCAGGTACCGGCGCAGCAGGTAGCGTTGTGGCATCGCGAAGAGCGCGATCGTGGGGATCACCAGGAACACCCACGGCCTGCCGTTGCCGTCGCCCAGCGCCAGGGCGACCAGCGCCAGGATCACCGCGGCGCTCACCAGTGCCCGGCCCAGCCTGCGGAACTCCTCGGCGCCCTGGCCCAGCACGTGGGCCCGCCACGACCTGCTGGCCATCAGTGCGCCGCACACCACGACCACCGTGACCACCGCCGAGATCAGCAGCCGGTACGGCCCGTCCACGTTGACGTGGTTGCCCAGCAGCGTCGCCGCGATCAGCAGCGCGATGCCGGTGGCCACCAGGTCGCTGGCGATCACCGCGCACCGGTAGTTGCGCTCCCATGCCGCCACCGTCGGCTGCGCGTGCTGCGGCGACGGGGACGCGGTCAGCCGCGCGTGCGGCGGGCGGTAGTGCGGGGCCGCTCCGCCCGGACGGCGGGTTCCGCGGCGGTGGCTCGTCGGGTGCACCTGCTCACTCATCGCCGGTGGTCCCCGTTCTCAGCTCCGATCTGCTCCCCGACGTCGCAGGTTGCTGGATTCGCCTGCTGCCACGCATACTCATGCCGCCTCCGCGCGCCGACCGGATCAGGCCGTGCGTCATCGCGAGACGCCCCCCGGCGTCCCTGGTGTCCGACTGGTGGGACGGCGGGACCATGCCGTGTTTTCGACGTCGGCCCCGCGCTTGTTCGCCTTCGCCACCTGAATCGGCGGCACCGCTATCCCTGTTACAGAGGGTTGCGGAATTCTGATAAGCGGCCTGGGCCGTTTCGGATGGTGGTCACTCCCGTATGGACACGGCCGGTCTATCCGTTTTGGACGATCCATCACACGGTTGGCGCAACCGTCACGCTGCGGTGTCGCCGCACTTCAGCGCGAGGACGACGGTCCGTGTGCCGGCTGTGATAACCCCGCGTTCGGAACGAGATTACCCAGCGTTTCGAAAAGCGGTCGGCGATTGGGTATTACCGGGCGGTCGCTCACGCTGCGTTTGCTGTGTACTACCCCCAAGTGGCCGATCGCGACGCGGTAGCGTGGAGACGACGGTCGCTCCCGACGGGAAGGACGGAGCCGATGGCGCGCAAGAAATCGGGCATCGGGTTGCTGGGGTGGATCGCCGTGGTCGTCCTGGTCCTGATCGTCGTGGCCTACCTGCAACGCCACAACATTCACCTGCCGTCGGTGCATCATTAGGTCGAGTGGCGCAACGCGACCGGCCGATCGGCCGTCACCCGGGTAGGACGGCCGTACCCAGCAGCTCCAGCTTCGCCTCCGGATCGAACAGTTCGGCGACGCCGATCAGCGCCATCGCCGGGTAGTGCCGGCCGAAGTGCTTCCGGTACACCGGTGCCAGGTCGCGCAGGGCCGCCCGGTACGCGGGCATGTCGGTCACGTAGACGACCAGCGACACCAGGTCCTCCGGTCGTCCGCCGGCCGCAGCCAGGGCCGTGGCCACGTTGCCGGCGGCCACGTCGAACTGGTCGACGATCGTGGTGCCCACGATCGCGCCGTCGGGGCCCTGCGCCGTCTGGCCGCCCAGGTAGACCGTGCGGTCGGTGACCACCGCATGCGCGAACCCGACGGGCGCGGCCAGTTCCGGCGGGTTGACGATCCGGTTCACCGCCCGCTCCACTGTGGACTCCGGCCGGACGACCACGCCGAGTAGAACTCGTGGTGGTCCTCGCTGGTCATCAGCAACGCCTGGGTGATCGCTTCCAGCTCGATCGAGCCGCCCAGATCCATGTCCAGTTCCCTGGTCAGCAGCACCTTCGTCGCCGAGTACGCCATCGCGGGGCCGTCGGCGAGCCTGCGGGCCAGCGCCGTCGTCGCCGCCGGCAGGTCCGCGTCGTCCACCACCGACGTCGCCAGGCCGATGCGTTCGGCCTGTTCGGCGGGCACCTTGTCGCCCAGCAGCAGCAGTTCCGTCGCCCGCCCCAGGCCGACCAGCCGGGGCAGCAGGTACGCCGACCCCATGTCCGCGCCCGCCAGGCCGACCTTGGTGAACAGGAACGCGAACGCCGCCGACTTCGCCAGCACCCGGAAGTCGCTGGCCAGCGCGATCACCGAACCGGCACCCGCCGCGATGCCGTTGACCGCGGCGATCACCGGCAGCGGGCACTCGCGCAGCGCCTTCACCACGGCACCGGTCATCCGGGTGAACTCCAGCAGTTCCCTGGTCGCCATCGACTGCAACTCGCCGATGATCTCCTCGACGTCACCGCCGGAGCAGAAGCCCCGGCCGCGACCGGTGAGCACCAGGACCTTCGCGTCCCTGCGGTGCGGCAGTTCGTAGAGGAGGTCGCGCAGGCCCGCGTACGTGTCGAACGTGAGCGCGTTGAGCTTGTCCGGGCGGTTCAGCGTCACTGTCGCGACGCCGTCGACCACCTCGAACTCGAAATCCGTCATGCCTGCACTCCTCCTCCGTCCAGGACGACCGTCTGGCCGTTCACCGCGCCCGCCCGCGGCGCCGCCAGGAACGCCACCGCGAACGCCACCTCGTCCGGTTCCAGCAGCCTGCCCAGTGGCTGCATCGCCGCCAGCGCCGCCTCCGCGTCCGCCGCGCTCCTGCCGGACGCCGCGACGATCGTGCGGACCGACGCGTCCGTCATCGCCGTGCGCACGAACCCCGGGCACACCGCGTTCACGGTCACGCCGGTGCCGGCGACCTCGGCGGCGGCCGCGCGCATCAGGCCGACGACGGCGTGTTTGGACGCCGTGTAGCCGGCGATGTAGCGCGTGCCGACCTTCGCGGCCGTCGACGCGACCATCACGATCCGGCCCGAGTCGGCGGCCAGCATGCCGGGTAGCACCGCCCGGGTGCACAGGAACGCACCGGTGGCGTTGACGTCCAACTGCCGCTGCCAGTCCGCCAGCGAGGCGCGGGCCAGCGGGGCGGACGACGACACGCCCGCGTTGTTGACCAGCACGTCGACCGGGCCGACGGCGGCGAAGAACCGGGCCACCGACGCCTCGTCGGTCACGTCGCACTCGTCCCGGCCCGGCGCGATCACCGTGTCACCGCCCGCCCGGAAGCGCTCGGCGACGGCCGTGCCGATGCCGCCGTGGCCACCGGTGACGACGACGGTCCTCACACCAGCTCCCGCAGGGCGCGCCGATCGAGCTTGCCGGAGCCGGTTTTCGGCAGTTCAGTGACGAACCGGACATCTCGTGGGTACTTGTGCGGGGACAGCCGGGCCCGGACGAAGTCGCGGATCGCGTCGGCCGTGACCTGGGCTCCGGACCGCGGCACCACGAAGGCCCTGGGCAGCACCAGCCCGTCCGCCGTGTAGCCGACCACCGCGCACTCGACGACGTCCGGGTGGCCGATCAGGCAGTGTTCGATCTCGCTCGGCGCGACGAACACGCCGCCGACCTTGAGCAGGTCGTCGACCCGGCCGCGGTAGTGGAAGTAGCCGTCGGCGTCGCGCTCGAACAGGTCGCTGGAGCGGACCGTGTCGCCGAAGTATGTCCGCGCCGACTTCTCCGGCGCGCCGAAGTACTCCAGTGCCGTCGTCGGCCCGGTGATCTCCAGCGTGCCGGTCTGCCCGTCGGGCAACGGATTCCGGTCCGCGTCGGTCACCCGCACCGTGTAGCCGGGGACGGCCGTGCCGGCCGTGCCGGGCCGGATGGCGCCGGGCCGGTTGGACACGTAGATGTGGTACGCCTCGGACGAGCCGATGCCGTCCAGCACCGGCACGCCGAACACGTCGTCCCACCGGCGGTGCAGGTGCTCGGGCAGTGCCTCGCCCGCCGACGTGGCCAGCCGCAGGCAGCTCAGGTCGGGCACGGTCCCGCCGGACTCGGCGTGTTCCAGCATCGCGCTCATCATCGTCGGCACGTTCACCAGGATGGTCGGGCGATGCCGGGCGATCAGGTCGAACAGTCGCTGCGGCGTGCTGCGGTCGGCGAACACGACACCCGTGCCGCCGACCCCGAACGGGAACAGCGCCACGAGGTCCCGCGCGTAGCCGAAGAACAGCTTGGGCACGCCGAGCACGACGTCGTCCGGGCCGATGTCCAGCACGCCCCGCGCGTACGCCTCGAAGCTGGCCAGCGGGCTGCGCGCCCGGTGCACGCACGCCTTCGGCGCACCGGTGCTGCCCGTGGTGAACTTCCAGATCGCCACGTCGTCGGCTGTGGTGGGCGCCGGGTCGAGCCGGTCGGACGCCGCGGCGACGGGGGCGTCGAACGACGGTTCGCCGACGACCAGCAGCGTCGGCGACACGCCGGCCAGCGTGATCGCCTCGCGCATCCGGTCCCGCGTGGTCGTGTCGGCGACGACCACGACCGCCTCCGTGTACCCCAAGTAGTACGCGTAGTCCTTGGCGGCCAGGAACGTGTACACCTCGGCCGTGACGGCACCGATCTTCTGCGCCGCGTACCACGTGGCCACGAACTCCGGGCCGTCGGCCAGCGCGAGCAGCACCCGCATGCCCCGCCGGGCACCCGCGTCCAACAGCACGTTGCCGATCCGGTTCGCGGCGGCGGCCAGTTCGGCGTAGGTCGTCGTGCCCCCGTCGTGCACCAGCGCCGTCCGGTCGGCCCCGGTCGCCAGGTTCCGGTCCAGGAAGTGGGACGCGATGTTGAACGCAGTCACCGGGCGGCCACCTCCCGGATCGCCGTCACCAGCATGTCGGTGAGAGTGTCGAAAGTAGACAGTCCCTCGTGGGCCGTCGCCTCGGCGGGCGCACCGCAGTACGCGTCGGGCATGCCCATCGCGGCGAAGTCGGTCAAGCCGGAACCCATGGCCGTCACCAGGTTCACCGGCACGTGCGGCAGCGACCGCATCCGGTCGGTGGCCACCAGGTCCGGTCGGTCGGCGAGCACGAGTGACGTCTCGTACCGGCCGGCGTGGCACTCGCCGGAGCGGAACTCCTCGGTCAGCCGCTCGGCGTGCCGCCTGCGCACCAGGTCCAGGTGGCCGATCGTCATCCCGCGCTCGTCGCGGACCGTGGCGACCGCGCGGCGCAGCGTCGCGACGTGCTCGGGCTCGAAGTGGTTGTTCACCAGGACGATCCGCGGCAGTCCGGCGTCCACGAGCGTGCGGCACACGTCGATCACCAGCGCGTGCAGCGTCTCCGGCGACACGCCGACGGCGCCGGGGAAGCCGGCCGCCATGCGCGTGACGCCGTAGGGGAGGGCCGGCAGGACGAGGACCCGCACGTCGGGGTCGTCGGCCAGCAGGTCGGCGGCGCGCCGGCACATGCCGGCCGAGATGATCGCGTCGGTGCCCAGCGGGGCGTGCGGACCGTGCGGCTCGACGGCGCCGATCGGCAGCAGGAGCACGGGAACCCGCGGCCCGGCGAGCAGGTCCGCGACATCCGGGGAGGCCAGTTCGGCGAAGTTCATCGCGGCACCGACCCGTCGCCGGTCGCGCCGGGAGTCGTGGTGGGGGCACCGATGCGAATCCGCACGACGACAGTTTACTGTGCAGCCAGCTGCTCTGTATAGTCTCGACCATGACACCAGCCGCGGCGGAAGCGGCACCCGCGCGGGAGCTGGCCCCGCAGGACCTGGTCCTGTCGCTGCTCGGGGCCCACGTCACGCACCGCGAGCACGCCGCCGTGTGGTCCGGTGGGCTGGTCGCGCTGCTCGCCGAGTTCGACTTCTCCGCCGGCGCCGCCCGCATCGCGCTCGCCCGCATGGTCCACCGTGGACTGCTCGCCCGCCACCGCAACGGCAGGCTGGTGAGCTACACGCTGACCGACCGGGCCGTCGCCATCCTGGCCGAGGGCGACCGGCGGATCTTCTCGTTCGGCCGGGAACCGGTCGCCTCCACCACGTGGACCGTGCTGTGGCAGGCGATCCCGGAACAGCGCCGACAGGCCAGGGAACGGCTGGTGCGCCGGCTGCGGTTCCTCGGGTTCGGCTCGCTGCAGGACGGCACGTGGCTCGCGCCGCACGACAAGGAGCGCGAGGTCGCCGCGCTGCTCGCCGAGCTGGACGTCGCCGAGCACGCCGGCGTGCTGCTGGGCAGGCCCGCCGCGCTGGTCGGCTTCGACGCCGTGCTGTCCCGCGCCTGGGATCTGGCCGGCCTGGCCGCCCGCTACGCGGCGTTCGTGGGCGAGTTCGCCGGCTACGCCGACCCGGCGGCCCGCGCGTCCCTGGACGACCGCGCCGCGCTGGTCCTGCGCACCCGCCTGGTGCACCTGTTCCGGCAGTTCCCGTCACTGGACCCGGAGTTGCCCGCCGATGTCGCCGACCCGCCCCCGGACCGGGCGGCGGCCGTCGCGCTGTTCCACGATCTGTACCCGGCGCTGGCCGAACCGGCCGGGCGCCACTTCCGTGAGGTGACCAGCCATGAGTGACGACCTTTCACCCGTACTCACCTACAGCTCGTACCTGGCGCTGGACGAGATCCTCGGCGCGCAGCGGCCCCGGTCGGACGAGCACGACGAGGTGCTGTTCATCGTCATCCACCAGGTCTACGAGCTGTGGTTCAAGCAGTTGCTGCACGAGCTGGGCGCCCTGCAGCACCACCTCACCGACGGCCGCACGCCGCAGGCGCTGCACACGCTGCGCCGCATCCTGACCATCCTCAAGGTCGTGGTGGCACAGATCGACGTGCTGGAAACCATGACACCGCGCCAGTTCACGTCGTTCCGCGCCCGGCTGGACGCGTCCAGCGGCTTCCAGTCGGCACAGTTCCGGGAATTGGAGGCCGTGCTGGGCAGGCGTGATCCGAAGGTGTTCCAGCACTACCCGGAGGGCAGCTCGGCGCGGGAGCGGATCGCCGCCGCGATGGACCGGCCGGCGCTGTTCGACTCGTTCCTGACCTACCTCACCCAGGCCGGCTACCCGGTCGGCACCGCGAGCGTGCGGGACGTACTGCTGGCCGTGTACCGCGACGACGGCAATGCCGCGCAGGTCGCCGAGCGGCTCATCGACCTGGACGAGGGCCTGCAGGAGTGGCGCTACCGGCACGCGAAGATGGTGGAGCGCACCATCGGCGACAAGTCGGGCACCGGCGGCTCGTCCGGCGCCGCCTACCTGCGCACCACGATCTTCCACCCGGCGTTCCCCGAACTGTGGGCGGTCAGGAGCGACCTGTGAACGACTTGGCGGCGCACTACACCAGGTTCCGGGTCGCCGAGCGGCTGCTGCTCACCGGGCACTCGCACCAGGCGTGGCCGGACGTCGCCGAGCAGGGGCTGCTGGACGCGTTCGCCGACGCGGCCCTGCACGTGGACGGCAAGTGGACGGCGGCGTTCGCCAAGGCCGACCGGGTGCGCGACGGCTTCCGCGCACTGCTGGCCGATCCGGCCGCCGAGGTGGCCCTGGGCGGCAACACCCACGAACTCGTGGTGCGCTTTCTGTCCGCTGTGGACCTGTCGGCCCGGCCGCGGCTGGTGACGTCGGACGGCGAGTTCCACACCCTGCGCCGGCAACTGGCCCGGCTGGCCGAGGCCGGCGTCGACGTGGTGCGCGTGCCGGCGGAGCCGGTCGATTCACTCGCCGAACGGTTGGCCATGGCAACGGATGATCGGACGGCCGCCGTGCTGGTGTCGGCGGTGCTGTTCGAAACGTCCCGGATCGTGCCCGGGCTCGGTGAACTGGCGGCGGTCGCCGCGGCGCGCGGGGTCGAACTGCTGGTGGACGCCTACCACGCGCTGGGTGTCGTCCCGTTCTCCGTGCCGGCCGAGGGGCTCGGAGCGGCGTGGGTGGTCGGCGGCGGCTACAAATACCTGCAACTGGGCGAGGGCAACTGCTTCCTGCGGCTGCCCCCGCACGCCGACCGGTTCCGGCCGGTGATCACCGGGTGGTACGCGGAGTTCGCCGAGGTCCTGTCGCGAAGCGACGAGGGTAGGACCCGGCGCGAAGCGCCGAAGGCCGGCGAGCCGGGGGACCGGGTCGGTTACGGGCCGGGCGCGCTGCGTTTCGCGGGCGCCACCTACGACCCGACGAGCCACTACCGCGCCGCTCGGGTGTTCGACTTCTTCGCCGAGCAGGGCCTGACCGTGCCGCGGCTGCGGGAGATCTCCCAGCATCAGACCGGCGTGCTCGCGCGGCGGTTCGACGAACTGGACCTGCCGGCCGATCTCGTCGACCGGGACCGCGGCGCGCCGCGGTCGGCGTTCGGCGGTTTTCTCGCACTGCGGTCACCGCGCGCCGACGCGTTGTGCGCCGGCCTGGCCGAGCGTGGCGTGCACACCGACAGCAGGGGGCGGTTCCTGCGGTTCGGCCCGGCGCCGTACCTGTCCGACGGCCAACTCGACGCGGCGATGGCGGCGCTGGGCGAGACGGCCGAGGCGCTGTTGTCCCACGGTTCCTGACTCCTCCGACCAACCGGAGCACGCGGTCACCAGACGTGTCACGCTGGTAATCGGATTGCCGCGCGGCGAATCGCAGCCGTGCCATGTCTCTCGTGAGTACAATCAAACGATTTGCGATTACTCCGAGATAATCACCCGATCGGGTAAAGGCTTGAGCCCCGGTGTGTAATTGTTGGGATCTTCCGTCGATGACATCGCTGTGGGCTCGGCACTGAGGAGTACACGTGGCAATGGCCAGCGAGCCGATCTCCAGTACGGTCAAGGCGGTCGAACTGGGACTGCGCCTTCGTGCTCGTCGCGACCAACTCGGACTGACCGCCGCCGCGGTCGGTCGGATCACCGGTATCGGCGGCAACAACCTCTCCTCGATCGAGATCGCGAAGCGCCGGCTCACCTCGACCAAGCTGACCGAACTGGCCACCATCTACGAACTGTCGCCGGACGAGCTGGCGGAACTGGACGGGTTGCGGGTCGAGGCCGACCGACGCGAGTGGTGGGACGACTACGCTCGGTTGTACTCCGACGATTTCCTGCGGTTCATCGGCCTGGAGGCCGGTGCGACGCTGCACCGCGAGTACGCCGCCGAAACCGTCCCTGGGCTGTTGCAGACCGCCGACTACGCGCGGGCGATGATCCGCGGTGGCTCGCCGTACATCAAACCCGTCGACGTGGGACCGCGGGTGGAGTCGCGACTGGCCAGGCAGGCCAGGCTGAACGATCCCAACCCGCCCGAGCTGACCGTCCTCATTGGCCAGACCGCACTCCGCCAGGAGGTGGGCGGCCGTGAGGTGATGTGCCATCAGCTCGACCGGCTCTGCTCGGTGATCGAGGAGAAGCCGGACCACGTGCGGGTGCATGTGATGCCGTACTCGGCAGGTGCACATCCGGTGATCGGCGGCAGTCTGAAGATCCTGTCCTTCGCGTCGCCGTGGCTGCCGGACATGGTGTGGCAGGAAGCGGTTACCACAGGGAGCTTGATCGAGAAACCGCATGTGGTCGACGAACTCGTCGCGAGTTTCACCGAAGCCGTCGACCGTGCGCTGGACCGGGACGCGTCCCTGGAGGCGATCCGCACGGCCCGCAAGGAATTGGAGACTTGATGTACGTCCATGCCAACGTTGGTCACGCCCACCGGGCCGGTTGGTTCAAGAGCTCGCGCAGCAACCCGTCGCAGAACTGTGTGGAGATCTGGGTGGACGGCCCGTTGACCAGGATTCGGGACAGCAAGAACTCGTTCGGCCCGATGCTGGCGTGCGCGACGGCGAGCCTGGCCGCGCTGCTGGAATCGATCCGCAACGGAGACCTCGCCACGAGATCCTGACGCGTGTGGCGGCCGGCCGGGCGGGTCAGCCGATGTCGCGCCTGCGGAAACCGATCAGCCCGACGGTGGCCAGCAGCGCCGTCACCACCAGCAGCCAGCCGATCGGCACACCCGACACCGTGCCGCCGGGCAGCTTCGGCGCGTGCGTGAACGGCGAGACGTCCATGACCCACTGCGGCAGCCGCAGTGTGGGGCCGAGCTGGCCGAGCAGCACGCACAGCACCAGCACCGCCCAACCGGCCTGGGTGGCCGCCGGCACCAGCCCGAACAGCGCCACGGCGACGGCGGCGACCACCCAGGCCGCGGGCACCTGCACCAGCGCGCCCGCCAGCACCGCGAGCAGCTGGGTGCCGATGCCGCCGGTGCGCAGCCCGTAGCCCAGGCCGGCCAGGACGCCGCAGCCGGCCATCAGCAGCGCGCCGCCGATGCCGGACACGACCAGGTGGGCCGCTGCGAACGGCACCCTGCCGACCCGTGTCGCCAGCACCGGCTCGGCGCGCTGGGCGGTCTCCTCGGCGCGCAGCCGCTGCACCACCTGCACCATGAACACGGCGCTGACCAGCCCGAACAGGCCCAGCATCGCGGACAGGAACGCGTCGGACAGGCCGGCGACGCCACCGAGCTGCCCGATGATCTTCGCCAGTTGGGCGTTGCCGGTGACGATGCCGACCATGTCCGGGGTGATCACGCCGATGGTGCCGCCGACGATCACGAACGCGGCCAGCCAGCCGAGGAACACGCCGCGGTTCAGCCGCCACGCCAGGGCCAGCGGACCGCGCAGACCGCCGTCGGCGACGGCCGGTCCGGGCCGGGCGGCGAGCAGTCCGGCACCCAGGTCCCGCCGCGCGGCCAGCCGGAACGCCACCGCACACAGCAGCGCCGTCGCGGCAACCGGCAGCACGAACACCCATCCGCGCACGTCGGCGAACGCCCGCACCCGCTCGCCCCAGCCGATCGGCGACACCCACGCCAGCCACGACAGTGTGGTGCCCGCGTCGCCGATGGCCCGCAGCACGAACACCACTCCCAGCACCAGCGACGCCAGACCGGTCGCTGCGCGCGCCGTCTCGGCCAGTTGGGCGGTCACGGCGGCGATCCCGGCGAAGACGGCCCCGACCGCGGCCAGCGCCATGCCCAGTGCGAACGAGTCGCCCGCCGGCTCGCCCAGCAGCGCCAGGCCACCGCCGATGACGAGCCCGAGCAGCGCGTCGGCGGACAGCACCAGCGCCAGGGCCGCGGTCAGCGGCGCGTGCCGACCCACCGCGCCCGCGCCGACCAGCTCCCACCGGCCGGCTTCCTCCTCCTGCCGGGTGTGCCGGACGACGGTGATGATGTTCATCAGGGCCAGCACGACACCGCCCAGCGAACCGATCCGCCACGCGGTCAGGCCACCGACCGTCGACGCGTCGTACAGCGGGCCGACCAGTGCCCGCAGCGTCGGATTGGCGGCCAACGACGACCCGAACAGCAGCCGGGAAGCAGGCGTCGGGTACAGGCCACGGAACGAGTAGTCCGTGCCGACGGCCAGCGCGATCGTCACGTAGCACCAGGCGGGCAGCACGATCCGGTCCCGGCGGGCACCCAGCCGGACCAGCGCCGACGTGCCGGCGGTGGCGTTCATGC
This sequence comes from Pseudonocardiaceae bacterium, assembly GCA_035546415.1. GTDB lineage: Bacteria > Actinomycetota > Actinomycetes > Mycobacteriales > Pseudonocardiaceae > DATEPR01. The sequence continues at coordinate 5,370 of DASZXM010001101.1, read as the reverse complement.
GGCCTCGTCCTGCCGGTAGTGGCGGAGGAACAGCTCCTCCAGCGTCGGCGGACGGCTGACCAGCGACCGCACGCCGATCGCGGTCAGCTTGCCCAGCACGGCGTCCAGGTGGTCGTTGTCCACCTCGCACTCGACGCGGTCACCGGTGACCTTCAGGTCGTGCACACCGGTCATGCCGGCCAAGCCGTCGGGCACGCCGGCCAGTTCGGCCAGGATCGACGTGCGGGTGAGGTGGCGCAGGTCGCTCAGCGTGCCGGTGTCCACGACGCGCCCGGCGCGCACGATGCTGACCCGGTCGCACAGCGCCTCGACCTCGGCCAGGATGTGGCTGGACAGCAGGACGGTGCGGCCCCGCTCGCGCTCCTCGCGGACACAGTCCCGGAACACGGCCTCCATCAGCGGGTCCAGGCCGGAGGTCGGCTCGTCCAGCAGGAGCAGTTCGACGTCCGAGGCCAGCGCTGCGACCAGTGCGACCTTCTGCCGGTTGCCCTTGGAGTAGCTGCGCCCGCGCTTGGTCGGGTCGAGGTCGAACCGGTCCAGCAGGTCGGCCCGGCGCCGGGGGTCCAGGCCGCCGCGCAGCCTGCCGAGCAGGTCGATCACCTCGCCGCCGGTCAGGTTCGGCCACAGCGTGACGTCGCCGGGCACGTACGCCAGCCTGCGGTGCAGCGTGGTCGCGTCGTGCCAGGGGTCGCCGCCGAGCAGGCGTGTCACGCCGGAGTCGGCCCGCAGCAGGCCGAGCAGCACGCGGATGGTGGTGGACTTGCCGGCGCCGTTCGGTCCCAGGAAGCCGTGCACCTCGCCGGTCCGCACCGTGAGGTCCAGCCCGTCGAGGGCCTTCGTCCTGCCGAACGACTTGTGGAGGTCGGACACGGCGATCGCGTCCGGCTCAGCGGAGGTCATGCCCGCAACATACAGTCTATTCACAAAATCGTGAAGTTAGTAAACCGTATAAACTCGATCGTCGTTGCCGATGCAGAGTGGAGCCGCCGTGACCGAACGCGCCGACGAGACGACCGACCGTGACGAACGCGCGGTGGCGCAGTTCGTGGAGCGGTTCGCCGGTGTCCTGGTGGACGCCGGCATGCCCAGGATGCCGGCTCGGGTCTTCATCGCGCTGCTGGCCAGCGAGGACGGCAGGCTGACAGCGGCCGAGCTGGCCGAGCGGCTGCAGGCCAGCCCGGCCGCGATCTCCGGTGCGGTGCGCTACCTGATCCCGCTCGACCTGGCCCGCCGGGAGCGCGAGCCCGGCTCCCGGCGCGATTACTACGTCGTCGACGAGGACATCTGGTACCAGATGATCGAACGCCGCCTGGCGGCGATCGCCAAGTGGGGCGACCTGCTCGGCACCGGCATCGCCGCGGTCGGCGACGGCACGTCCGCAGCGGGCCGGCTGTCGGAGATGGTCTCATTCTTCGACTTCATGAGCGTGGAGTCGCCGAACATGATGCGACGCTGGCGCGAACTGCGCGGCAAGAACTGAAACTCGGCTTTACCAGAGGTCAGTTCACGTCGGGTGGAAAACGGCTGCTTCGTTTCGCGGCGGCGTGTCTCAGTTGGCCTACAGCTCCCAACCCTGGGCACCCGACCAGCCGCACGCCTCGGTGCCGGCCGCCGCCGCCCGGCGCAGGGCTGCCGGGCGGTCAGCGCCACCGGCGATCGCCGCCGCCAGCGCGCCGGCGAACGCGTCGCCCGCACCCGTCGTGTCCACCACGTCGCCCGCGGGCGCCGGCACGGTCAGGTCGCCCCACCGGGCGCCGCGCGCCCCCAACGTCACGCACACCGACCGGACATCGCCGGGCAGCTGACCGGCCTCGTGCTCGTTGACGATCAGCGGGTCGGCCACCGCGAGCAGCTCGGCCGGTGGCACGGTCCACGGCGACGGGTTCACCATCACCCGGACGCCGTTGCCGGCCGCCAGCTCCGCCGCCCGCAGCACGGCGGGCATCGGAATCTCCAGTTGCAGCAGCAGCACGTCCGCCGCCGCGATCGCGTCCGCGTGCCGGTCCACGTCCGTCATCCCGGCGTTGGCGCCGGGGATCACGATGATCGTGTTCTCACCGCTGCCGTCCACCGCGATGAGCGCGTGCCCGGACGGCCCGTCCAGCTCCAGCACACCCGCGCAGTCCACGCCGCGTTCGGTCAGGCCCTTCCGGTACGCCACACCGGCGTCGTCCGAGCCGATCCGGCCGCACAGCAGCGTGCGCGCGCCCGCGCGGGCGGCGGCCAGGGCCTGGTTGGCACCCTTGCCGCCGGGCAGCCGGGCCAGGCCGTTCCCGCGCACCGTCTCACCGGGTCGCGGGTGCGCCTCGACCGTCGTCACCAGGTCGATGTTCAGCGACCCGACCACGCACACCGTGCCCATGTCAGCGGGCCACGGTGGACAGGTACAGGTCCCGGTAGCGCGGCCCGTCGATGCCCAGTGCCACGTCCACCAGGCGCTGGTCGCCGACCAAACCGTGAGCCGCGTCCTCGCCCGCGACGGTCCGGTGGTCGGTCACCGTCTGCCCTCGGCTCAGCGACCCGGACGTCTCCACGGCCACCGGCATCCGCCGGGTGATCAGCCCGGCCGGGTCGATCGCCGCGCACACCGCGCCCGCGTCGCCCAGTCCGGCGCCACCGGGCTCGCCGAGCCGGTGGTCGTGGCCGTACCGGTCGGACGCGAACAACAGCAACTTCCCGGCCAGCCACGTGCCCGGCTCGGTGCTCGTGGCCAGCTCCTCGGCGGCCGACCGGGGCACGGCGGCGCCGTAGAACACGTCCAGCCCGTACATGGTCAGCGGGAGGCCGGCGCCGAACACGATCGCGGCAGCCTCCGGGTCGTGCCACACGTTGAACTCGGCCACCGGGCTGGCGTTGCCCACCGACGCCGAACCGCCCATCGTGACGACCCGGCCGATGTTCGCGGTGACCTCGGGGTAGGTGCGCAGCAGCAGCGCGATGTTGGTCAGCGGGGCGAGGGTGACCAGGGTGACCGGCTCCGGAGCGGTCAGGATCTCTCTGCGCAGCAGCTCGACGGCGTGCTCGGCCGTGGGCCGCCGGCTCGACGCGGGCAGCCCGGTGTCGGCCATGCCGTCCTCGCCGTGCACGTGCCGTGCGTGCCGCAGCGTGGCCAGCAGGGGAGTGTGCGCGCCGCGGGCCACCGGGAGGTCGTCCGCACCGGCCGCGTCCAGCACCCGCAGCGTGTTCGCCACGACCTGGTCGACGTCGGTGTTCCCGGCGACGCACGTGATAGCGCGCAGCCGGACGTCCGGATGCCGCACGGCGAGCAGGATCGCCAGGGCGTCGTCGACGCCGGTGTCCACGTCCAGGATGATCTCGACCATCAGCCACCTTTCCTTGCCGCGTCCGAAAATCTACCCGTGGACGCAACAGGGAAAGGTGGCCTTTCGGTCTTACACCTCGTCGTCGCGGGCGATCTTGTCGCGGCCGAGGTTCCGCGTCTCGCGACCGGGCTCAGGGACCGGCTGCTCCCGGACCGGCTCCCGGACCGCCGTCTGCTGTCCGGCCGCCGGCATCGTCGTGGTCGGCTGCTCGGCGACCGGCACGTCCCCGTCGGTCGCCACCGGCTCGGCGGCCGCGGCGGCGATCTGGGCCTCTCGCACGCCGAACACACTGAACCGGCCCAGCGCGGCGGCGGCGAGGAACAGGATCACCACGCCCAGCCCGCTGTAGAAGCCCAGTTCGATCACCACGGAGTGCAGCGTGTCAGTGGCCACCGGTGCGCCGGTCTGCGGCTGGCCGCCGTTCCAGAACCGGCTGATGATCGGCCCGACGACGAACCACGCACCGGCCACCGCGGCCAGCCAGCCCGCCCACAGGCCGACGGCCCGGTTGGCGCTCATCAGCAGGATCAACCCGCACAGGGCGGCGACCGCACCCGGCACGACGTCCAGCCACAACCGGCCCGCCGTCATCGTCCACATGGCGTTCGGTGTGTACGCGTAGCCGAAGTGCGGCCCGATGAACGGCACCAGGGCACCCCAGGCGCCGAGCAGCACCAACAGGACTCCACTGGCGGCACCCCGGGTCCTCGGCACCCGCCATGTCGCGACCGCGTGGCTGCCCCGGGCGTGACCGCCGCTGTACGCGACCATCACAGATCACCTCGTCCCATTCCTGTCCCGACGTCCACCGCGCCGGTATGCGTGGGGTAACCATTCGCCGGCTTGCTGAACCCACCAGTAACCGAAACATTCACCCGTTCGGAGCACCGCGCTTGCCGGTGCGTTCCGGGTGGCATGGCCCTACGGTCTGTCGAATGGCCCCCGCCGTCCTCTGGTTCCGCCGTGACCTGCGCACCGGCGACCATCCCGCGCTGCTCGCCGCCGCCGAGGAGTGCTGGTGGTCCGCGGCAGCCCGGTGGACGTGCTGCCGGCGATCGCCGAGCGGGTCGGTGCGGCGAGCGTGCACGTGACCGCGGACTGCGGGCCCTACGGTCGCAAACGGGACGAGGAGGTCGGGAAAGCCTTGGTGGACGTGGACTTCGTGCGCACCGGGTCGCCGTACGCGATCACGCCGGGCCGAGTACGCCGATCGCCGGGACCGGCCGGACCTGTCCGGCACCAGCAGGATGTCGGCGTACCTGCGCTGGGGCTTCGTCCACCCCCGCACCGTGCTGGCCGGGTTGCGCGACGACACGTTCCGCGGCGAGCTGGCGTGGCGCGAGTTCCACGCCGACGTGCTGCGGCGCCCGGCACTTCATGCGGCACCTGGTGGACGGCGACCTGGCGTCCAACCAATTGAACTGGCAGTGGACGGCGGGCTGCGGCACCGACGCGGCGCCGTACTTCCGGGTGTTCAACCCGGTCACACAGGGCCTGACATTCGACCCGGACGGCGACTACGTGCGCCGGTACGTGCCGGAGCTGCGCGGCATCCACGGCAAGCAGGTGCACCAGCCCTGGCAGCTGGCCGAGCCACCCGCCGACTACCCGGAGCCGATCGTCGACCACGCCCACGAGCACCAGGTCGCCCTGGCCCGCTACGGCGCGATCACCCGCTGACGCTTGCTCTCGTGCCTCAACTGGGTTAAGACTAGAACAGGTTTCAGTCTTGTCCCGAGTTGCCCGAGGAGCTGGTGTGGAGTTCGGCCTTGACGAGACCCAGCGGGCGGTCGCCGACCTGGCCGCCGACGTCCTGGGCAGGGGTGACGAGCCGGACGCCGCGTGGCGGGCGATGGCCAAGACCGGGCTGCTCGGCCTTGCGCTGCCGGAGTCCCTGGGTGGCGACGGCCTGGGCGCGCTCGCCGTGTCGCTGGTGCTCACCGAGGTCGGCAGGCATGCCGTCGCGGTGCCCGCGATGGCGACACTGGCCATGGGCGTGCTGCCGATCGTCGCGTTCGGCACCCGGCAGCAACAGGAGAACCTGTTA